>CANGGA010000075.1 GCA_947453285.1 Microbacteriaceae bacterium
AAGTCAATGTCTCGCGTTGGCTCACTCTTCAAAGCCGCCTTCGCGCGTTCTAGGTCTTGCTTCACCATTTCGATCTCATATGGCTCGAGCTGTTCACTGCGCTGCATTCGTGCCACGGCTGCGCTCAGTGCACCTTGTATGTAACCGTGCAAAACATAAGACCAAGCCCTGCGTTCTAGCCAAAGTTTCTGCTCAAACAGCGCGACTTCTTTGCTTAGTTGCTCGTTGAAAGTTGCCAGGTCTGCTTCGAATTTTTGCAGAGACATGTCGGTCGCGCGCGCATACGACGTGAGCGCAAAGGCGCTCACAGAGATGCAGACCATCCAGATGCCGTTTTCGACTACCTGCTGGGTCAAACCATATTCGAGATAGGTGAAATAAAACGCGGGCGCTACCGCAATAGATGCAAATAGCGCCTGCAAGAAGATGCCAAGCGCACCATTGAACTCTTTGTTTTTTGGCACGAGAAGCCGCAGCAGTGCAATCACGGCCGCAACACATGCTGCACCAAGAATGCCTCGGAACATCGACCTGTGATCGATTACCAAGAACGCAACCATCGGAAAGCTAAAAATTAGCACAAGCATGGCCGGCATGAGTTTCAAGCTCTCACGCAAATTGATTTTGTTTCTTGGGGCAAGGTTTAGTTTTGGTTGTTCGGCAAGTCCTTTCGCGGGAACGCTTAGTTGCTCGGCGGCTTCTCTAAGTGACCTACTTAGCGGCCTAACTTCATCTGAAATCACTGTGCGCAACTCATCGATGATTTCGACGCGGCTATTTTGGGTCGCCTGATTCTGCAGTAGCAAAGAAATATGGTCGAGCGCCGGAGAGACTGCGCTAGTCGTGCGAGCGCGCATGCTTTCGTAGGTGTCTTGCAAAATCTGTTTAGCACTTTCGCGATAACCGAGAAGTTTTTCTTCGATTTCTCGAAGCTGAGCTATGTTTGCGTTTCGCTCAACGATTGCGCCACGAATGTTGTTCAAGAAAATGAACATCAACGGAAAACTGAACGCCCCACCAACAGCACGGATGTGCCAAAGTCCTTCGTGGTCAAGATTCCAGGCAATGGCGAATGCTCCGGTGGTCAGGTTGGCCGAGGCCCCGATAATCGCGCCGAGCACAAGGTTTGCCATGATTGATGGTTTGCGTTGCAAACGCCTCTTCAAGCCGAGATCGCGGGCCATCCAGAATATGAACAGGGTCTGAACTGCCGTAATCAGCCAAATCACGAACCACAGCGGGCTGAAGTTCTCGGTGCGGTTTGGGTCTGAGACTAAGGCGATGAACAGTCGAAGGGCGAGAATCCAGGTGAGTGTCCAAACCGACCAACTTGACATCGTGCCAAGGCGGGTCTGCAGTTTTGAGTTCACAGCACTAAGGCTAGGGCTCGTTGCCAGCTAAGTAGGTCTGACATTTCGCAAAAGCGAACACCGCTAGGGCTAGGGCTGCCAAGGGCTCAAAGGCTAGAATTGGGCCTTATGAAGGTCTTTTTGACAGGCGCAGACGGTTTCATCGGTTCTCACCTAGCCGAGCACCTGGTTCGCAGCGGGCACGAGGTCAAAGCCCTCGCCATCTATAACTCTCAGGGCTCATGGGGCTGGCTAGACACCCTGCCGGCAGACATCAAGAACTCGCTCGAGGTCGTTCTCGGCGACATCCGTGACCCATATCACATGAACCAGCTGGTAGCCGGGCAAGACGCCGTTATGCACCTGGCCGCGCTGATCGCCATTCCGTTCTCTTACGTCGCCCCAGACATGTATGTGCAGACCAACGTTCAGGGCACCCTGAACCTCTTGAATGCCGCCAGAACCCACGGCGTTGACCGCTTTATTCACACCTCGACCTCAGAGGTCTATGGCACCGCTCAGTATGTGCCCATGGATGAAGGCCACATTCTGCAGGGCCAGTCGCCTTATTCGGCCTCGAAAATCGGAGCAGACCAGATGGTTCGCTCGTTCTATTCGTCTTTCGAGCTGCCAACCCTGACCATTCGCCCGTTCAACACCTACGGCCCTCGTCAGTCGGCCCGTGCGGTGATTCCGACCATCATTTCGCAGTTGGCCGCCGGCAAGAAGTCGATCAACTTGGGTGCTTTGACCCCGACCCGAGACTTTACCTATGTGACAGACACCGCTCGCGGCTTTGAAAAGGCCCTGCATGCGACCACCGGTTTCGGCGAGGTCACCAACCTCGGCGTTGGCTTCGAAGTCACCATTGGTCAGACCTTCGACATCATCAACGAAATCATGGGTGCCGGGGCAGTGGCCACCGAAGACCCGAACCGCATTCGCCCGAAGAACTCTGAGGTCGAGCGCCTGTTCAGCGACAACACCAAGGCGAAGTCGGTCTTGGGTTGGCAGCCAGAGATCGTTGGGCTCGAAGGGTTCCGCGTTGGCCTCGAGAAGACCATCGAGTGGTTCACCAAGCCTGAGAACCTCGCGCACTATCGACCAGACGAATACACCGTCTAAGCGGGGTTTCTTTTGTCTAACTCTTTATCATCAGTTTTTGTTGAACGCATTCGTTCGGTAGTCGGTCACCAGGCCGAACCGATTGGTTTGCACGTTCCTGAAATTGGCGAGCTCGAAAAGAAATACATCAACGAGTGCCTTGACTCAACTTTCGTTTCGACCGTTGGCGCATTTGTGCCAATGCTCGAAGAGCGCATGCGCGAAATTACCGGTGCTGCTCACGCGGTTGCAGTTTCAAACGGAACCGTCGGTTTGCAAGTTGCAATGTTTCTCGCCGGTGTTGAACCTGGCGACGAAGTAATCATTCCAACGCTTTCATTCATCGCAACTGCAAACGCCGTTTCGCACTGCGGTGCTCACGTTTACTTCGTCGACTCCGAGTCGACCTCAATGGGAATGTCTGCAGACTCATTGCGCGAGGCGCTGGCATCTTTCACTCGCTCGGGTTCTTCGCTGGTAAACCCAGCGACCGGTCGTCGCATCGCCGCGATTGTTCCGATGCACACGCTTGGTCATCCGGTAGATATCGAAGCGATCATGGCCGTGGCAAACGAGTATGGCGTGCCGGTGGTTGAAGACGCAGCCGAGTCGCTCGGTTCGTTCGTTGGCGAAAAGCACACCGGAACCTTCGGTTTGACCTCGATGATTTCGTTCAATGGAAACAAGATTGTCACCACCGGCGGTGGCGGCGTGATCTTGACCAATGACGATGTCTTGGGCAAGCGCGCAAAGCACCTGACCACCACCGCGAAACTCGCGCACAAGTGGGAGTTCGAGCACGACGAAATCGCGTGGAACTACCGCATGCCTAACCTGAACGCCGCTCTTGGCATGGCTCAGCTCGACAAGTATCCGCGCTATCTAGAGCAGAAGCGCCGCCTGGCCGCCAAGTATCAAGCGGCCTTCGCGGGCGTTGAAGGACTGTCGTTCGTGGCCGAGCCTGCCGGCACCAGCTCAAACTATTGGCTCTGCGCCATTCGTCTTGACGAGCCTTCGTTGGCGCTTCGCGACGAAATCATGGGCGCCGCTCACGAGGCTGGGTTGCTGGTTCGCCCAATGTGGAACCTCTTGCACCAGCAGCGCATGTATCAAGCTGCCGGCCGCGGCGATGTTTCAAACGCGGTTGACCTGCACGCATCGCTGATCTGCATTCCTTCGACTCCGGCTTTGGCCGAAGCGGTCTAGGGCGGGTTTAGACAACGATGTCTCGCAAAGTCGCAGTGATGACCGGCACTCGTGCCGACTTTGGATTGCTGCGACCGCTAATTGCCGAACTTGATTCTCGAGCAGACACAACTTTGCAATTGATTGCAACCGGCACCCATTTGTCGGCGGCTCACGGCAACACACTTTCAGAAATTACTGCTGCCGGTTTTTCGGTTGCAGCTTCGGTTTCGATTTGGAATGCAGAAGACTCTGCTCTTGGTGCCGCTATCGACACCGGCGTTGCAGTTGCAGAATTCTCTCGCACGCTTTCGGCACTTCAGCCAGATGTCGTTGTAGTTCTAGGCGATCGTCTCGAGGCATTCGCAATGGCTTCGGCTGCCGTTGTATTGCAGATTCCGGTTGCGCACATTCACGGTGGCGAACTAACTCTCGGTGCAATGGATGACTCACTACGTCACGCAATCACCAAGTTGTCTTATTTGCACTTTGCCACTACCGACGAACATGCTGCTCGAATCGTGCGCATGGGCGAAGAGCCTTCGCGCGTTTATAACTTCGGCGCACCGGTGCTAGACACCTTGAGTGGCATGCACTTTATGCAGCGCGACGAACTAGAAGCAAAGTTTGGCATTGCATTCGGCGCGCGCACTGCCTTGATGACTTTTCACCCGGCTGCCCTCGACGAGGCACCGGCTGCCGAGATGTTCGAAGAACTGTTGGCGGCAATCGATGCCATGCACGAATGCCACTTCATCTTCACGGGCACGAACAACGATATCGGCAGCGAGCGCATCCGTGATTTGATGGTCGAATTCGTGGCGACCCATGCAGATCGCGTCAGCTATGTTGAGTCGTTCGGCCAGCAGGGCTATTTGAGCGCGATGCACCACGTTGACCTCGTGGTCGGCAACTCGTCTTCGACCGTTCTCGAGGCGCCGCTGCTAGGCACCCCGTCGGTTTTGGTCGGCAACCGCCAAGAGGGTCGCCCGCTGAGCGCCAGCGTAATCAAGGCTTCTGCCGACCGCGCCGAGCTGCTGCAGGCCATGCGCCGAGGCATTAGCGACGAGTTTGCCGCCGAAATCGCGGGTCAGGGCACCCCGTTTGGGCAGCTGGGCTTCGCGGCTAAGGCCGCCGAGGTTTTGGCATCGGTGAAATTTGCGACACCATTGAAGAAGAAGTTCTGGGAGGGCCAGTGAGCCAACGAGTTTTGATCATCGCCGAAGC
>CANGGA010000076.1 GCA_947453285.1 Microbacteriaceae bacterium
CCGTCAAGATTGCAACACTCTCGCAAGAAGTTAAAGAACTCGAGCAGTTCTATGGTGAGCGAATCTTCAGTTTGATTGCCCGCGAAAAGAGCACCTTCGTCGCCGGTGGAAAAGAATTCTCGCCAACGCAACTTATTGAACAACTCGGATTCAGCGCCGCGCAGTTGCAGACTCCGATCGAAGATCTCAGCGGTGGGCAAAAGCGCAGACTGCAGTTCTTGCGCTTGCTCTTCGGTGAACCAAACGTGCTGATTCTCGACGAGCCAACCAACGACCTCGACACCGACATGCTTGCCGCCATGGAAGACCTGCTCGACTCTTGGCCGGGCACGCTCATCGTGGTCACGCACGATCGATACCTGCTCGAGCGAGTTACCGACATGCAGTATGCGCTTCTCGGGGATAAGTCTCTGCGGCACCTGCCTGGTGGGGTCGACGAGTATCTGCGACTTCGAAGCCTGAGCCTTAGCGGCAAGGGCAGTTCGCTCGATGGTCCGAACAAAACCGGTTCCGCCCATATACGCTCACAGCTCCCTGCCGCTTCGGCGAACCAAGAAGTCGCCTCGACGGTAACTGGGGCAGAGCGCAGAGAGCTCGAGAAGAGGCTCAAGGGCATAGAGCGCTCGCTTGAGAAGGTTGCGAGCGACGAGGTAGCACTGCATGAGCAGATGGCAAAGAGCGACCAGGGTGATTATGACGCGCTCTCCAAGATGGCTGTGTTGCAGGGGGAGTTGAACGCGAAGCGCGACGAACTAGAGCTCGAGTGGCTCGAAACTACAGAGAAACTCGGTTGAGTCGCTAAAGGTTCTTTTTTGTCTGAGTTATTCGTGCGGTAGCTCGAGCCATGGCATCTGAGTTTTTATCGGCAACTGCGTCAAGGTAAGCGAGCTCATAGCAGGCGAGGGCATCTTTCCAACCGCCAACTTGACCCCAAGCCTCGGCTTGATCGAAGTGCAACGCGAACATCATCTGCGTGCCAGCTTGGGTTCGGCTATCGCTGGCCTCAAGTATTACCTCAGTCAAATGGTTCGCCTGCTCCCACGGGGTCAGGGTGTGACCCCAAAGCCTCAATGCTTCGAACCTTGCCAGTTCAAGTGTCTCGTCAGCTTCGCTCGAAAGATTTGGCTGGGCGAGAATTGCCGCAGATTCAAAGTGCCTAGCGGCCGCAACACTATCGCCTAGAGAAAGTGCCAACTTGCCGGCGTCAATTGCCTGCAGGGCATTGATGAGAGCATTTGTTGTCATTTCTGCAGGCTAACAGTGTGGTCAGACAAGAGTTTCTGGCAGACTTGGAGGGTCGGCAAGGCTCAGGCCAAGCCGGCGGTGTCCCATGGTGTAATGGCAACACTCCGCCCTTTGGAGGCGGCTTTCTAGGTTCGAGTCCTAGTGGGACAGCGCTCAAACAAATCGAGAGGGCAAGATGGCCGAACAGCATCTAGCAGTGGTGGTTCTCGCCGCCGGCGAAGGCACACGGATGCGCTCCCGCAAGCCAAAGGTGATGCACGAAATCGCCGGGTTGCCACTTCTCGGACACGCTCTCGTAACCGCAACGCAGCTCGGTGCAAGCCACGTGGTTCCGGTTATTCGTCACCAAAAAGATTTGATCGCCGAATACATCACCGCAATGTTTCCGAGTGCGATCATCGCCGAGCAAGACGAGGTTCCTGGCACCGGCCGTGCGGTTGAGTGCGCGCTCGCGGCATTGCCTGCAGATTTCGAAGGTGCGGTTGTCGTAACCAGCGGCGATGTTCCGTTGCTTGATGTTGCGACTCTTGAGAACTTGATCGACGCTCACCTCGAGACAGGCGCCGCTGCAACTTTGCTAACCGCAATTCTTGATGACCCTGCAGGCTATGGCCGCATCATTCGCAACACCGCGGGCGCGTTTCTAGAAATCATTGAAGACCGCGACGCAACCGAGGCTCAGCGTGAGGTAAACGAAGTTAACGCTGGCGTTTATGTTTTCGACGCGAAACAACTTCGCGAGGCGCTTGCGGCAATCGGCACTCACAACGCGCAGGGCGAGAAATACCTCACCGATGTTGCCGAAGTTCTCGTGAAGAACAAGAAAAAGGTTCTCGCACTTTCGGTAACAGACAACTGGCTTGTGGCCGGCATCAACGATCGTCGTCAACTTGCCGACGTTGCACTCGAACTAAACCTAAGAATTTGCGAAGCTTGGCAGCTTGCTGGCGTAACCATTCTTGACCCGGCTTCAACCTGGATAGACGTCACAGTTCAAATCGGTGAAGACGTCACCCTGATGCCAGGCACCTACCTTCGTGGCTTTACGACCATCGCTGAAGGCGCAACCGTCGGCCCAGAGGTCGTCATGACCGACACCGAGGTAGGCCCAGGGGCATCCGTGGTGAAGGCACACGTCACCAGCTCACGCATCGGCGACGGCGCAAGCGTTGGCCCATTCGCTTATCTGCGTCCAGGCACAGACCTTGGCGCAGACGGCAAGATCGGCACCTTCGTTGAGACCAAGAACGCCAAGATTGGCGCCGGCAGCAAGGTTCCGCACCTCTCTTATGTTGGCGATGCCGAGATCGGCGTCGAGAGCAACATCGGGGCTGGCACGATTTTCGCGAACTACGACGGCGTCAACAAGCACCGCAGCACCATCGGCTCTCACGTGCGAACCGGCTCGTCAAACGTCTTCGTCGCACCAATTACGATTGGTGATGGAGCCTACACAGCAGCAGGAACCGTGGTTCGCAGAGATGTCGAAGCCGGAGCACTAGCTCTAAACGTTTCTCCGCAAAAGAACATGGCTGACTGGGTCTTGCAAAAGCGCGCGGGCACCAAAGCAGCAGACGCAGCACAAAAAGCCCACAAGGCGAAATAAGAGAGAGCGGTAATCCACTTGGATATCTTGGCCAGCAATTCAAAGCGACTGGTAATCGTAAGTGGACGTGCCCACATGGGCCTCGCAGAAGAAGTTGCAAAACTTCTCGGCACAACTCTCATTCCAACTACCGCATATGACTTTGCAAACGGAGAAACTTTCGTTCGCTACGAAGAGAGTGTTCGCGGCGTTGACGCATTCGTAATTCAGTCGCACGCAGCCGGCATCAACAACTGGGTCATGGAGCAGTTGCTCATGGTCGACGCACTTAAGCGTGCGAGCGCAAAGCGCATCACCGTTGTTGCACCGTTCTTTCCTTATGCTCGTCAAGACAAAAAGCACAAAGGTCGCGAGCCAATCTCTGCGCGTTTGATGACCGACCTTTTTAAGACAGCCGGTGCAAACCGTTTGATGTCTGTCGACTTGCACACACCACAGATTCAGGGTTTCTTTGATGGCCCGGTTGATCACCTTTGGGCACTTCCGCTTTTGGCAGACTACGTTGCCGACAAGTATGACGGCGAGCTGCTAACCGTTGTTTCGCCAGACTCGGGTCGCGTTCGCGTTGCCGACATCTGGGCCGAGCGTTTGGGTGCTCCGCTTGCGATCATTCACAAGCGTCGCGACCCAGACCGCCCAAACCAGGTTGAGGCTCACGAGCTCGTCGGAGACGTAGCCGGCCGCACCTGCCTTTTGGTTGACGACATGATCGACACCGGTGGCACCATCGTTGCCGCAGCTCAGGCTCTAAAGAAGAATGGCGCGGCCAAGGTAATCGTTGCCGCCACCCACGCGGTCTTCTCAAACCCAGCAGTCGAGCGCCTATCGAGCGGTGCCGTTGACGAGGTTGTTGTGACCAACACCTTGCCAATCACCCAAGAGAAGCAGTTCGACCAGCTGACCGTGCTCAGCATTGCACCTCTAATCGCCGCTGCCATCAGCGCAGTGTTCGGTGATGACTCAGTAAACAAGTTGTTCCCAGGCCACGCCTAGGCTAAACTTTTCGAAGACAACGGCGAGGGTCGAGGCGAAAGCCAAGACCGTAATCGACGGGGCAAATTCCAGAATCTGGCACGAGTCCTCGCGTAACAGCTTGAGTTGACCAAAGTTCAAACCAAACAAGATGCGTTTGTCGCGCATCCGTGAAAGAAGAAGAAATGTCAGAAGGCATCAAGGTAGCGGCACAGGTTCGCCACTCATTCGGCAAGGGCGCAGCTCGCAAGTTTCGCGCTGCCGGCCGCACCCCAGCTGTGATCTACGGACACGGCACCGACCCAGTTCACATCACCGTTGACGCTCACGAGATTGCGCTTGTGCTTCGTCACAAGAACGCAGTTCTAGAGCTAGACATCGAAGGCAAGCCACAGACCGTTCTCGTAAAGAGCGCGACCAAGGATGCCGTTACCCAGGTAATCGAGCACATCGACCTAGTCACCTTGGTGCTTGGCGAGCGCGTGCACGTTGAGGTTCCTGTTCACATCGTTGGTGAAGCAATGGGTGGCCACACCATCGACTTGCTACACAAGACCGTGAAGCTAGAAGTTGCAGCGACCTCGATTCCTGAGTTCGTAGAGGTTGTCTTCAACAAGGAAGGCGACGGATTCCACGTGACCGCTGCCGACGTGAAGCTTCCTGCTGGCGCAAAGCTTGACCTTGCACCTACCGAGCTTGTTGCATCGGTAATCGTCAACGCTGCTGAGCACTCAGCTGAGCTTGCTGCTCCTGCAGCCGCTGCTGCACCTGCAGCTGCTCCAAAGGCATAGTTAGTTTCTGACGTGTCGAATTCGACATGGCTTGTAGTTGGGCTCGGTAACCCCGGGCCCGACTACGCCGCCAATCGTCACAACGTAGGCCAGATGGTTCTCGACCTCCTGGCAGATCGCATTTCTGCGAATTTCAAAACCCACAAGGCAAACGCCTCTGTGGCCGAAGGTCGCCTCGGATACGGTGGTCCAAAGATCATTCTCGCTAAGCCCGGCACATACATGAACACCTCTGGTGGCCC
>CANGGA010000077.1 GCA_947453285.1 Microbacteriaceae bacterium
AGATAGGGGGCGATCATGTTGCCCTTCATCGGGCCTGGTCGAAATAGCGATATTTGAATGGTGAGATCGTTGAACTCAGTCGGTTGGTGCTTGCCGGTTAGTTCGCGTTGACCCGGGCTCTCGATCTGAAAGATGCCCAAGGTGTTGGTGCTGCGAATGGTCTTGAAGGTTTCGTCGTCGGCGCGGTCGATGCCATCGAGGTCTAGTTCTTCGCCGCGAACCCTAGAAATTTCGCGAACCGCATATGCCATGGCACTTTGCATTCGCACGCCGAGCACATCGAGTTTTAGCATGCCCATCGGATCCATGTCGTCTTTATCGAATTGACTCATCGGCAACCCCATGCCGCTTTGTTCAATCGAAGTTTGTCTCAGCAGGTTCGAGTCTCCGAGAATCACACCGCACGGATGCATCGAGATGTGTCGCGGCAATCGATTGAGACGCTCGGTGATGTCGACCAACAGGTTCATCTTTCGGTCGCTCTCGAGTGCCTCGGCAATTGCACCTAGTTCTGGTTTGCTACCGACGGCATTTCGAAAGCTGCCGGCGCTAAGCCGCCAGACGCTCTTGGCAATCTGGTCAATTTCGTCGTCTTCGATGCCAAGGGCTAGACCGCTGTCGCGCACGGCACCTCGACCGCGGTAGGTGCTCTGCATTGATAGCAAGGTAACTCGGTTGCTGCCGTAGCGCCTGAAGATGCTTCGGTAGATGTCGTGGCGCCTTGCCGATTCGACGTCGATGTCGATATCGGGCAGGCTCGAACGCTCGGTGCTCAAGAACCTTTCGAACAGCAAGTCGTGTTCGATTGGGTCGACTCCGCTGATGCCGAGCAGGTAGTTCACAAGAGAGCCGGCGCCAGAGCCGCGGGCGGCGATGCGAATGTTCATGTCGCGAATCATCTGGGCGACATCGGCGACGGTCAGAAAGTAGGTGGCAAATTCGAGTTTGTTGATGGTGATCAGCTCTTGGTTCAAACGCTTTCGCACCTTGGCCAGGGTGGCCTCGCTTGCCCCCGGATAGCGCCAATTCATGCCGCTTTCGGTCTTCTGCCAGAGCACTTCGAACGGGTTGCCTTCGATGCCTAGTGCCGATTTTTCTGGGGTTGTCGGCTTGCCCCAGCCACAGTCGGTCGCTGGGTCGAGTCGGCAGCGATCGGCAAGCATCGCGGTGTCGCGCAGCAGTTCGTTTGCCCGGTCTTGGTCTTCGCAGATTTCTTCGGCGAGTGACTGCATCATTGCGGTTGGTTTGAGCCAGGCTTGTGCGTTGGGCTGCACCTGAAAGAAGCCGAGTGGTTCGAGAAACCTGGCGGCATCGAGCACATCGGCGGTTAGTGCATCGTCTGGTGTTAGGTAGCGCACCGAGTTAGTGAGCACCGCCGGCAGGTTTGCCGCATCGGCCAATTGCAGCATGCGATTTGCTTGCAGCACCGATGAGTCGGTGCCGGGTTCGGTGAGCAAACTGCACACTTCGATGGCCAGCGAATTTGGAATCGCAAACAACTCTTGCCACGGTTTCAGCAGAGCGATTGCCTCGTCGCGCGAACCGCGCAACACCGAGCGACCAACATCGCTATCGCTGCCGAGCAGAATCGTGCAGGCGCCAACGCTTTCACCAATTAGTTTTGCTAACTCACCTCGACGAATCGAAACGCTTTCGCCTTTTCTTACCTTTTGAAGTTTCTTGGCTCGTTCGCCGAGCGCCTCGCCGACGTTGTATCCGTGGGCTGCAGAAACAATCGCGCACAGCGTTGACCAACCGATGCCCTTATCGTGACCGCGAGCAAGAATTACCGCGCGAGCCAGTTGCTCGCCATCGTCATCGACAATCGAAAGTTCAACGCCGACGATTGGTGAGATGCCGAGCGTTAGACAGGCTCCGATATGTTTCACCGCGCCATAGAGACCGTCGCGATCTGTAATCGCAAGTGCCGTCATCTTTTGCGCGGCGGCAGCCTCGGCGAGCAGCTCTGGTCTCGTCACTCCGAAGTGTGACGAGAACGCAGAGGCTACGTGCAGGTGGGTGAATTCAGTCATCGGCTATCTCTCAACCGGGTAGGGCAGAGGCTAGTTGAAAATGCGGTTTAGTCGCCAGACGTTCTTGTCGCCGACGAACGAGTGCACCAGCTCGAACTGCTGCTTCTCTTCGTTGCAACTTGCCACCAGGCGCCACATCTCGACCTCGAGCACTCCGGCGCCTATGCCGCGTTGAACTCGCGATGCCTCGACCCACCACTCGCGTCTGGCGAACCAGCGCACCGGCTTATTTAGCACCAGGTATGCACCCTCGCGCCAACTGAAGCCGATCGGCTCACCCTTTGGGTTGACCGATACGGCAACCATTTCGTCTACTCGAACCATTTCGAGCCCCTCCTAAACCTCTGTCGAAACAGAAAAACGTTCGAACAAATGTTCGAACGTTAAGAATGTAGGCAGAGCCACCGACAAAGCAAATTGGGGCGGCGTGGCGAGTTCAACAAATGGTTGAAGGTTTAGAGAATCCGCGCCAGAACGCGGCAGTACGACATTAAAGCGGGCGAATCAGGTCGCTCGAGTTGTTGCGAACCGCACCAACGGCCGAATCGACCTTGTGAAACTCAACCGCGCCTGCGACCAAATCGCTCTCGCTGGCAACCGCATCAAGCAGGCTCTGGTCACCAACGATATTCGGGTCAATCCAGGCATCGAGCGTTTCTGGGGTGAGCAACACCGGATTGCGATCGTGAATGTGGGCGAGCTCGGGAGCGGTGTCTTTGGTCAGGGTGGTTGCCGAGAGCAGCCATCGAGTCGGGTCGCCCTCTGCCTTGCTCGGGTCGCGCCACCACTCGTAAAGGCCGGCAAGCGCAAGCATGCCGTCTTCGCCAGCCGAAATGTAGAAAGGCTGCTTGGTGCCGTCTTCGGCTACGTGCCACTCGTAATAACCGCTTGCCGGAATCACGCAGCGGCGACGAATAACAGAGTCTTTGAACGAAGGTTTTTCAAGGATGCTCTCGATGCGACCGTTGATAAGCGGCGACGAATTGGCAGGACCATCCTTGCTCCATCTCGGAACAAGACCCCAGCGAGCGGAGTGAATTTCTCGATGCAAGTCGCCGAGAGGCGAGCCATCCGGTGCTTTTTCATCGGGCCGCTCGACGATTATCGAAATCTGGTGGGTAGGGGCCACGTTGTAGCTAAGCCCAGGCTGATCTCCGACGATTTCGTCGACCTCGAAGATGTTCATGATTTCGCCAACGGTCTTGGCTACTACGAAACGACCGCACATCAGTTGTCACCGAAAGTGACGAGAATGCTACTGAAAGAATGAGGCGACATTTTGTTCACGGAATAATCTTTACACGCAATGTTCTAGCGAATCGGTGAACTAAGCAAACGCAATCGTTTGGTGAAAGCCTCGACGTGAGTTGCTTGCGCAAGTGGCCCGCCTAGGTCAATCCAAGAATCAACCGGACGAATTGCCTGCAGGCTGCTGAGCATCCATACCTCGGTTTCAACCAGGTCGGCCGGCTTCACCTTTTCGGTGCGAGTCTGCAGACCCATCTGCTCGGCAATCGAAAACACCTCGCGACGAGTGATGCTTTCGAGCCACTCGGTTTCGTTATTTGGGCCGCACAACACGTCGCCGCGCCACCAGACGATCGAGCTGAGAGCGCCCTCAGAAATGTGGCCGCTCTCGGTTAGCAACACTGCCTCGTCTGCGCCGAGCATGTTGGCGCGACGGCGAAGTTGCAGGCCGAGGCTCAAGTCGGGGCCCTTAATGCTGCGGTTGCTGCGCGGGTCTGGCTCTGGGTAGGTCCAGAGAACCGCCGAGCCAAGAAGCTCTGGGGCTGGCCTTAGCCGAAGGTGAAGTTGATGGCGCTCAGGTTGATCGGTGTGCAGTTCCAGCCGCGGAAACCATTGACCTTCAAGTGGCAGTGCCTGAACAACCATGTAGAAGAACTCTTCGAGCGCGGTGACATTGTCGGGCGTAACCCGATCAACCCAACGGGTGAAACGCTCAAAGTGCAGCCCTAGATTGCGAACTCGACCCTCATCGAGCAAGAAGCTGTCGGCTACGGCGAGTTGAGTGCCTAGGCTAACCGGAACTTCATAGAGATCTCCGGCTTCGTATTGAAATAACTCGCTAGACACCTCACTCCTTTCGCCTGTTGTCTAATCTAATAGTCGTGCCAATCTACTTTGCCGACCTGAACGGTTGGGTGCATCCGGCGGATGTATTCATCTCGCTTCACGCTGCCGACGAAAATGCTTTTTGGCTCGACCGTGAGATTCATGCGACAGAGCGCTTTAGCGTGATTGGCGGCACTACTCAGGTTTATGAGAGTGACGATTTCGCCGAACTGATGCGTTCTCAGATAACCACGGATGCCGACAGCGCAGACCTGCCATTTGAATTTAGGCCGGGCATCGTGGGTTACGTTGCGTTCGAGGGCCAAGCTAAGTTTTTACATGTAGATCGGGCGATGGTTTTCGATCACGACAAAAAGATGATGCATTTCATCGGTGAATTCGACTCGCAACGAGACTTTGATGCTTGGCACCACGCGGCACTCTTGCGACTCGCGCTTTGCGGCGGTGAACAGGCCGCATATCGAATGAACCATTTAACTTTGAGAGCATCTCGGTCATCGGTTCGTCATGACGACGAAAGCTACTTGAAACTTATCGAACGCGCTCAGGCGCACATCGCAGCGGGTGATGTCTATCAACTTTGCCTAACCAACCAAATCACGCTTGAAGTTTCAGGAGATCCGCTGCTCGCGTTCTTGAACTTGCGCGACAGCAATCCGGCACCGTTTGCGGCGTTCTTGAAGTTCGGTCAGCAGACGATAATTTCTTGCTC
>CANGGA010000078.1 GCA_947453285.1 Microbacteriaceae bacterium
CGGCTCGGTGCTGGTCTTTTATAGCTGGACGGCCTTGATTTCGACATCTTGCCTGTTGTTCTTCTTCTGGAGTTGGCAGTTCATCCTGATTTTCTTCATTGTGGGCGCGGCAGCTGCCACGACTTACACGGTTTGGCCAGTCATCAAGAAACGCATCGGAGCAAAAGTTGCCTAACACCACGTCTCAATTGTTTGCCCAGGTTCTGAAGCTCAGCGCCCTGCTGATTGGCGCAATTGCGTTGGTCGGGGGAGTAATTGGCTGGTTCATCGCCTCGGCGGCCGGTCTGGTCAGCGCTCTAATCGGCGCGGCCATGGCTCTGGTCTTCGCATCGCTCACGGCGATTTCGGTCTGGCTAGGCGGCCGACTCTCGCTCGGCGGTTTCTTCGGAGTGGTGCTCGGCGGCTGGATCTTGAAACTCGTGCTTTTCATCGTGCTCGTGGCAACCCTCAAAGGCGCAACCTTCATCGTTGGGCCGATTCTGTTTGTCTGCGTGGTTGCCTCTGTGCTCGGCAGTTTGGCCCTGGATGCGGTGGCAGTTATGCGCTCGCGAATCCCGACGGTAGACACCACCAAAACCGCAAACTAAATTCATTGGCATTTTGCCTTCGAGGCCCTGCAATCCGCAATTTCACGCGGTTTTATGCTGTTAGAATTACAACTCGAACGGGGCAAAATTCCGTTCAAAACCCCGCCTCAAAATCGCCGCAAGTGCCCAACGCTTGCCCCGACTCAGGAGAACACCGCCGTTGATTAACGCTCTTTCTCTGCTTTCACAGGCAGCCACTGCCTCTGATTCAGGCAGCTTCGAGCCTCCAACAATTAACGAGTTTTACCCTGAAGTAATCGCATTCGCGGGAACCCCATTTGAACTAAACCGAATCATGTTGATTCGTCTTTTGGTCACATCACTTTTGATTTTGCTGTTCTGGCTTTGGTCTTCAAAGTTCAAGAAGTCTTACAAGAACAACACTCTTGTTCCTTCACGCTTTCAGTTGATGGGTGAAATCTCGTTGAACTTCGTGCGCAAGAGCATCGCACACGATCAACTCGGTGAAAAAGATGGCGAGCGATTCTTGCCATTGCTAACCACCATGTTCTTCATCGTTCTCGGAATGAACATCACCGGAATCATCCCAGGTTTGAACATCGCCGGAACTTCGGTCATTGGTTTGCCGCTAGTGCTTGCGGTTGCCGCCTACGTGACATTCATCTATGCCGGTGTCAAAAAGCACGGCGGTCACTTCTTCACCTCGGCGCTGTTTCCGGCTGGCGTGCCAAAGGCTTTCTACATCCTGGTAACTCCTATCGAGTTCCTCTCAACCTTCATCCTGCGCCCGGTCACACTGGCTTTGCGTTTGATGATGAACATGATCGCGGGCCACTTGTTGCTCGTGCTCTGTTTCTCTGCAACACAGTTCTTCTTGTTCAACGCCGAAGGTTTCTTCAAGGTGTTTGGCGCGGGAACTTTTGTGTTCGGTTTCGTGTTCACTCTCTTCGAGATGCTGGTCGCGTTCCTGCAGGCATATGTTTTTACTCTTCTAACCACGGTCTACATTCAGTTGGCCTTGGCAGATGAGCACTAAGGGCTAGCAAAAGTTAGTTCAAAACCACGGAAGGAAATAACAAGTGGACGTAAACAACATCGCCGCTCTATCGGGCAACCTTGCAGTAGTCGGCTACGGCCTTGCAGCAGTTGGCCCAGGCATTGGTGTAGGTCTAGTCGTTTCAAAGACCATCGAATCAATCGCACGCCAGCCTGAACTTGCAGCTCGTCTGCAGGTAACCATGTGGCTTGGTATCGCATTTACCGAGGCGCTAGCGCTTATCGGTCTTGCAACCCCATTCATCTTCGCTTAGTCACTAGAAAGCAATCACAATGATTTCAAGGATTATCGCCCCTGCGGCGGAGGCAGCACACAACCCGCTGCTTCCGGCTCCAGCCGATTTGACTTGGTCTGCGGTCGTCTTCGTCATCCTGTTGGCTTTCTTCTGGTTCAGGGTTCTCCCTAACTTCAAGAAGACCTTGGATCAGCGCACTGAAGCAATTGAGGGTCGTCTCGAAGCAGCAGAAAAGGCTCAGGCCGAGGCTGCCGCCAAGACTGCGAACATCGAGGCCGCGCAGGCAGCTGCTCGTGCCGAGGCATCGCAGATTCGTGAAGAGGCTCGTGCAGAGGCTGCGGCTATTGGTGCAGAGATCAAAGAAGCAGCTCGTCTAGACGCAGAGCGTTACACCGCTGCTGCAAAGTCACAGATCGAAGCCGAGACACAGGCAGCGCTAGTTGCACTGCGTGCAGAGGTTGGCTCACTTGCCATCGACCTCGCATCGAGTGTTGTTGGCGAAAGCCTCAAGAATGACAAGTTGGCAGCTAACGTTGTCGACTCATTCTTGTCAGAACTCGAGACCAAGAAGAAGTAACCATGGCAAGTGCAACCAGACAGTCGACAGCTAAGGCATTAGTGGCGCTCAAGCCACTGCTAGCCAAGGCCGACATCAAGTTCGCCGACGAGTTGTTTGCGGTCGGTGCGGTTCTCGCATCTTCTGCGCAGCTTCGTGGCATTCTCTCAGACCCTTCCGCTGAGTTAGATGCGAAGGCTGGTGTAGTCAAGGCCGTATTCGGCAAGGCAGCATCAAAGACTTCACTTGATTTCTTGAACTCTCTGGTTTCACTTCGTTGGTCACGACCTCGCGACTTGGCATCGGTGCTCGAAACTCTTGCAGTTCACACAGTTGCTTCGATTGCAGCGGGCAGCAAAAAGCTCGACGCCCTCGAATCGGCACTGTTTGGTTTTCAGCAGGCAATCGACAGCGACTCTGAGTTGCAGTTTGCTCTTGCCGATAAAAACGCAAGTGCAGATGCGAAGGCCAAGTTGGTAGAGGCACTAATCAAGGGCAAGGCAACTCCTGAAGCTGCTCTCTTGATTCGTCGTGCAGTTACCGGCAGCGGCGCACGTCGCGCTTCAACCGTGCTCGAGGCTTTCGGCAAGCAGGTTTCTGCATTCGCCGAGCGTCTTGTTGCGGTCGTCACTGTGGCTCAGCCAATTAGCGAGAAGCAGTTGACCAGACTCGAGAAGAGCCTGGCCGCAACCTATGGGCAGAGCCTCAAGCTCAACATCGAGATCGATCCAGCAATTCTCGGTGGAGTTCGCATTCAAATCGCTGGAGATGTTATCGACGGCACCCTAAGCAGTCGACTAAAAGAAGCAAAACTTCAGCTCGCATAAGCGAGTTGTCAAAACTTCGGTTGGTTCACCAACCAAGCAAAACGGGTAACACCGAGAAGTAGAGGAACGAGATGGCAGATCTGAAAATCAGCCCGAACGAGATTCGCGACGCTCTAAAGGACTTCGTTAAGTCTTATGAGCCAGCCAAGGCTTCGCGCACCGAAGTAGGTCACGTGATCGACGCCGGTGACGGCATCGCGCACGTAGAGGGCCTGCCTAGCGCGATGGCTAACGAGCTACTCAAGTTTGCCGATGGCACCTTGGGTCTTGCTCTGAACTTGGATGAGCGCGAGATCGGAACCGTTGTGCTCGGTAACTTCGAGGGCATCGTCGAGGGAATGGAAGTTCACCGCACCGGTGAAGTTCTCTCTGTTCCAGTCGGCGACAAGTTCCTCGGTCGTGTGGTTGACCCGCTGGGTAACCCAATCGACGGACTCGGTGACATCAAGGCAGAAGGCCGTCGTGCGCTAGAGCTTCAGGCTCCTGGCGTTATGGCTCGAAAGTCAGTTCACGAACCACTGCAGACCGGCATCAAGGCAATCGACGCCATGATTCCAGTTGGCCGTGGCCAGCGTCAGTTAATCATTGGTGACCGCCAGACCGGCAAGACCGCAATTGCGATCGACACCATCATCAACCAGAAGGCGAACTGGGAGTCAGGCGACGTCAAGAAGCAGGTTCGCTGCATCTATGTTGCTATCGGCCAAAAGGGTTCGACCATCGCATCGGTAAAGGCTTCGCTTGAGGCTGCCGGCGCTATGGAATACACCACCATCGTTGCTTCACCTGCATCAGACCCAGCGGGCTTCAAGTACCTCGCTCCTTACACCGGTTCTGCAATTGGTCAGCACTGGATGTATGGCGGCAAGCACGTTCTCATCATTTTCGATGACCTGTCAAAGCAGGCAGAGGCATACCGTGCGGTATCACTTCTTCTTCGCCGCCCACCAGGCCGCGAGGCTTACCCAGGTGACGTTTTCTACTTGCACTCACGTCTTCTAGAGCGTTGTGCAAAGTTGAACGACGAGCTTGGAGCTGGTTCGATGACTGGACTTCCAATCATCGAGACCAAGGCAAACGACGTTTCTGCGTACATTCCGACCAACGTGATTTCTATCACCGACGGCCAGATCTTCTTGCAGTCAGACCTCTTCAACTCAAACCAGCGCCCTGCGATTGACGTAGGTATCTCGGTTTCTCGTGTTGGTGGAGCTGCACAGGTTAAGGGCATCAAGAAGGTTTCAGGAACCCTGAAGCTAGAACTTGCTCAGTACCGCTCACTAGAGGCTTTCGCGATGTTTGCATCAGACCTTGATGCTGCATCACGTCAGCAGCTTGCTCGTGGTGCACGCCTAACCGAGCTACTAAAGCAGCCACAGTATTCTCCATACCCAGTTGAAGAGCAGACTGTTTCGATCTGGGCCGGAACCACCGGCAAGCTCGACGAGGTTCCTGTAGAAGACGTATTGCGCTTCGAAGGCGAGCTGCTCGACTACTTGCGTCGCAACTCGAAGGCGTTGACCACGATTCGTGAAACCAACAACCTCGATGACGACACCGTCGCAGAGCTAACCAAGCAGGTCGCAAAGTTCAAGAAGAGCTTCGCAACC
>CANGGA010000079.1 GCA_947453285.1 Microbacteriaceae bacterium
CGTGCATACCAAAGTGCGTGATAACCATCGAGGTGCTGTTGACCCACTTCGATCCAACCGTATGCATCGCTCGCGTCGTCTGCCTGGCCACCAATCGGCAAACGCGATTTCACATTTATGTCAACGCCACCGAGAGAATCGATGAGCGATGCAAAAGATGCCATGTCAACCAGAACATAAGACTGAATCTTCAATCCGGTGACCCACTCGACGGCGTCTCTGGTTGCCTCGAGACCCGGGGTTGATCCGTGCTTAACCGCTTCAGGATATAGCTCTGAATGATTGTCGGATACGTCTTTATAAATTGCGTTGATCAAACAATTGACGCCGCAGTTCCAACCGTTCGGGTAGACCGAGAGCATCGGTGAACCCTCAGAAAAACTAACGCGCTGCATGTTGCGCGGAATTCCAATGTTTACTGCCTTGCCGGTTGCGGCGTCGATGCTGATGACCGAAATGCTGTCTGGGCGAAGCCCGAAGCGGTCTTTGCCAGAGTCGCCGCCGAGCAACATGATGTTGTAGCGACCGTTTTCTGTAGAGGTGAAACCACCCTGGTTGAAGATTGTTCCGATGGCGCCGGCAGACACTCCTGCGGTATTGCCCGCCCACGAAATGGCGCTGGTTCCCAGCACCGCCGCGGTAACCAGCCCGGCTAGGGCTATCCAGCGATCGCGGCTATAGAGCCTGCCGAGCTTCATCAGACGCATTGTGTCGAGTGCCAAGACCGCGAAGACGATGGCATAGGCAAACAAAATCACCGCGAGAACACCGGTGAGAATCGGCATGCTGACGATGGCAACCAACCAACTGCGGTTGATCAAACCAACCAAAAGTGCGATTAGCGCAAGCGCCCAGAAACCCAAGGTCGCTGTGATGCCGATGCGGGCAAGCTTTCGGTTGCCGGCAACGAGTTGCGCCGAACCTGGCACAATCAAAGTCAAAACAATTAGCCACCAGGCGCGCTTGCGCATCTGCTCTGGAGTTGCGCGATCGAGGTTCTTAAACGGTGAGCGCGACGACGTAGTTGTCGTCGCAGTGCTTCTTGGCGAACGATTTAGAGTTGCGATTTTAACTTCGCATTCTTCTCGGCGACCTGCTCTTTGAGGCTCTCTGTGTAGCCGGCAAGTTTTTCTGAAAGACGCTCATCGAATGCACCGAGAATTCGGGCCGCAAGAATTCCCGCATTCTTCGCACCGTTAATCGAAACGGTCGCAACCGGAATGCCGGCTGGCATCTGCACAATAGAAAGTAGCGAATCCATGCCGTCGAGTTTGGCCAAGGCAACCGGAACACCAATTACCGGAAGCGTGGTTACCGATGCGAGCATGCCAGGCAAATGAGCGGCGCCACCGGCACCGGCGATGATTACCTTCAGGCCACGACCGGCCGCGGCCTTGCCCCACTCGATCATGCGCTCTGGCGTGCGGTGGGCAGAAAGAACTTCGACCTCTGACTCGATGCCAAATTCTTTGAGTGCCTGAACGGCGTCTGACATTACCGACCAGTCAGAGTCTGAGCCCATGACTACGCCAATTAGCGGTTGGTCTGACATCTGGGCTCCTATCGGTCGAACCCTTCGATTTTAAGCGCCGAGCGGCTAGATGCCTTGGAGCAAAACGGCTGCAGCGCCTTTTGCCTGAGCTAGGGCAAAGTCGAGGTCGTCTGCGACAACTGTCACGTGCCCCATCTTGCGCCCCTTGCGCGCCGACTTTGCGTAGGTGTGCAGCTTTGCCACCGGATGCTTCGCCATCGCCGTGCCAAAGTGCTCGACGAAGGTGTTCTTCTCGTCGACACCGAGCAAGTTCACCATGACGGCGTGGTCAGCCTGCATTGCGGTTGAACCGAGCGGCAATCCAGAAACGGCTCGAAGGTGCTGCTCGAACTGAGAGGTGATCGAGCCTTCGATGGTGAAGTGCCCCGAGTTGTGAGGGCGCATTGCAAGTTCGTTTATCAAGATTCGTCCATCACGGGCTTCAAACATTTCGACAGCGAGCACGCCGGTTACTCCGAGTGAAGTTGCAACAATCTCGGCGATGTCTGCGGTTTGAGCGAGAACGGCTTCGCTTGCGCTTGGTGCGGGAGCAATGACCACGGCACAAACGCCATCGACCTGTTGGGTCTCGACTAGTGGCCAAGCCGCAAATTCACCGCTGACACTTCGCGCACTTAGTTGTGCGAGCTCTCGAACGAAGTCAACTTTTTCTTCTGCCAACAACGAGCCACCAAAGTCGTCGATGTTTATGAGCCAGTCGCTTGCGTCGCTCGATGAGCGAACCACGCGAACTCCCTTGCCGTCATAGCCACCGATCGGCGTCTTCAGAATGGCGACTCCACCCTGCTCTGCGATGAACTCGTCGAGCTGCTGTGCGGTTTTAATTTCTGCCCAGGCTGGCATCGGCAGATTGAACTCCGAAAGTTTTTGACGCATGTGCAATTTGTTTTGCGCAAATGCAAGTGCCCGCGAAGGCGGCTGCACCGAAATAGAGGCAGCCTCGAGTGCCTGAAGCACTGAGAGCGGAACGTGTTCGTGATCGAAGGTGATTACGTCGACGGTCTTGGCGAATTCGGCAACGACCTCTAGTTGGTTGTAATCGCCAACCTGGCTGGCCGCCATGGCCGCCGACGAACCCTCGCTCTCGGCAAGCACCTTGAATTCGATTCCCAGGTGAATGGCCGGAGGGGTCATCATGCGAGCGAGCTGCCCGCCGCCGATGGCGCCAATTCGAGGGGTTTTCATGCCTCTATTCTCGCCTAGAACGCTGCACTTTGAAACGGTTAGATGCGCGCGGCCGAACGCAACTCTGCAACGAAGCCCTTAGTGCCGGGAATGCTCTCGAGCACAAGCGGCTCGGCATCGCGGCGACCGATGGTTATCTTTCGGCCACGACCCAGGTCGATCGAAGTTATGTCTGCCAGCGCAAGTTCGACTGTCTTCTGGCCGAAGATGCCATCGCGAATCACGAGTCGCGAAGTGGTTAGTTCAACATAAAAACTAAGGTGGCGAATCGACGGGATGAGCCAAAACAAAACCGCAAGCAGCGCCGCAACCGAATAGGCAACATAGACCGCCCACTGCTCGACCGAGCGATTGTTCACGTAACTAAACACGGATGCCGCAACGAAAAGGGCGAGCAGCGGAAAAATCAGGCGCCACCAGCTGCGGCGAATGCGCGCGATTAATTCTTCTTCTTGAAAAGCCACGTGCTAATTGTGTCGCAGGTGAACGATATCGCCGACCGATACGGCTCGTGTTTCAACTTCGCTTTTGACAACCAAACGGCCAAGTGAATCAACCTCAGTTGCCTGACCGACAAATTCTTGATCTGCTGGCAAAAGCACTCGAACCTCTCGACCCACCGAAGCGCAGGCAGTGTTTATCGCTGCGTGCAATTCTGAACCACCAAGTTCACCACCGAGAGCCACGAACTCTTCGTAGTTGCGTTTCAGATTGGTTAGAAAGGCCGCTAGCAAATCGTCAAGCGAACCTACCTCGATGCCTTCGATGCTTAGCGACGTTGCAGTATCGACCGGCAATTGCTCTTTTGATTGAAAAACGTTGACCCCGGCACCGACCACAACGCCACTGAGATCTGGCAACAGTTCACTGAGCACTCCGCAGACCTTTTTATTGCCGATCAAAACGTCATTTGGCCACTTGACCATGGCCCTGGCCGAGCCGGCAAAACCCGAGATGGCATTAGCCATCGATAGGCCCGCTATAAGAGGTAGCCAAGAGAATTGCGAAGCAGATACCGACCTTGGGCGCAAAAGCACCGAAACGAATAGCGAACTGCCGGCCGGGGCAACCCAATCGCGACCAGACCGGCCTCGCCCGGCGGTCTGGTCGGCGGTCACCAAGACCGAGAAATCGCCGAATTCGGCTGGTTTAGCCACTGCCCAGCCAATCAGGTCGCTGTTGGTCGAGCCGGTGCTAGGCAAGGCATCCAGGCGGCTGGCGACCTTGGCCGAGTTCTCGAAGTTCATGGCTAAAGGCTATCGGCAGAGCCATTTTTCAACGGCTAGGGTTGCTTTATGACTCACGAAGCCCCAAAGCCAGTCGAAGACTTCTCGACCACAGCAGGCAAACTTCAAGACCTAAAGAACCGCTACTACGAGGCAGTGCACGCAAGCGGCGAGGCAGCCGTAGAGAAGCAGCACGCTAAGGGTAAGAAGACCGCTCGCGAGCGCATCGAGCTATTGCTCGACGAAGGCTCGTTCGTTGAACTAGACGAATTTGTTCGCCACCGCTCAACCGCATTTGGCATGGATAAGAACCGCCCTTACGGCGACGCAGTAGTAACCGGTGTCGGAACCATCAACGGTCGCCAGGTTGCACTCTTCTCTCAAGACTTCACCATCTTCGGTGGCTCACTAGGTGAGACCGCTGGAAACAAGATCATCAAGATCATGGATCTAGCAATCGCAACCGGTGTTCCGATGATTGGAATTCTCGATTCGGGCGGAGCTCGCATTCAAGAGGGCGTGATCGCTCTTGGCAAGTATGGCGAAATCTTCAAGCGCAACACGATGGCTTCTGGTGTGATTCCGCAGATTTCAATCATCATGGGCCCCGCTGCCGGTGGTGCGGTTTACTCTCCTGCGCTTACCGACTTTGTCATCATGGTCGACAAGACATCGAATATGTTCGTAACCGGCCCCGACGTCATCAAGACCGTTACCGGCGAAGACGTCGGCATGGAGGAGCTCGGTGGCGCCCTAGCGCACAACAAGACCTCCGGTGTTGCCCACTAC
>CANGGA010000080.1 GCA_947453285.1 Microbacteriaceae bacterium
GTTTCTTCGATGCAGCTCGACGAGGCAGACCGTGGCTTTGCCTATAGCTTCGACGCTCCGCTCGACATGCGCATGGATGCAACCGAATCGTTGACTGCCGCTGACATCTTGAACGACTACACCGAGATCGAGCTAGCTCGAATCTTCAAGGAATTTGGTGAGGAGCGTTATGCCAAGCCGATTGCTGCAGCTATTGTCACTCGACGTAGCGAAGAAAAATTCTCTTCGAGTGCTGCACTTGCCAAGTTGATTGTTGATATCGTTCCTTTCATTCCTGGCAAGAGCAAGGGGCACCCTGCCAAGCGCGTGTTTCAGGCTCTGCGCATCGAAGTAAATCGCGAACTAGAGGTTCTCTCGGCGACCATGCCGGCAGCCATCAAGGCGCTATCGGTTGGCGGGCGCATTTTGGTTCTTGCCTATCAATCACTCGAAGACCGAATTGTGAAACAGGCTTTTGCTGCCGCAAGCACATCTTCTGCGCCGCTTGACATGCCAATTGAACTTCCTGAGCACGCACCCGTTATTCGCCTTGTGGTTAAAGGCGCAGAAATGGCTAGCGATTCAGAGATCCAAACAAACCCAAGAGCGGCGTCGGTTCGACTTCGCGCAGCAGAGAAAATCCGGAGTGCAGCATGAGCGTTGTTCGATTGAATTCACCAGCACGTCCAGTGGCACGCCCGGCGGCTAGGCCAGCGGTTGGTTTGCGCACTGTGACTGCGGCGCGTGGCAAGGCCAAGTCGGCAAAGGTGGCGAAAATCATCGTCATCGGCTTTGCAGCGATTCAGATTCTAAAGCTCATTCTCGACATCACCGTTTCGCAAAGCGCATATGAATTGAAGAGCCTCAAGCTAGAAAAAATTGCACTTACTACGCAGAGCGAAATTATTGGACAACAGGTCGATTCACTCAGCTCACAGCAGAACCTTGCGAACTCGGCAGCATCACTTGGCATGATTGCTAACGCAAACCCGGTTTTCTTGAGACTCGAAGATCAAAAAGTGTTTGGTAAGCCAAAGGAAGCATTGAACTCGGATGGACGGGTTGCGCGAAACAACATTGCAGACGCCGCTCTGGTTCAGCGCTCGGTGCTAACCAATTCAGACGCAAGCAAAACCGAAACCACCATTAACCCAGATGTCGCTCAGTCAACCAAGGTGAATCAGCCAGTAGCGTTTTCAAGTGGCTCAATTCCAGCGTCACCTACTCACTAGTTTTTAGGCAATAGGCGGGCGTCATGCGCTACATGCAGCCAGGTAACCCGGCTAGAAGATTGCAACTCTTTGCAATCGCAATTGTCGTCATTGCGATTTTGTTTATCGGTCGACTAATTCAGGTGCAGATCATTCAGGCTGCAGATATCAACAAGATGTCGCTATCAAGCAGATCTGTCACGCACACCATTCCCGCCATCCGTGGTCAGATTCTCGATTCCACCGGCCGAGTGCTTGCCCGAACGGTTTTAAAATACGACGTGAATGTTGCGCCGGTAAACGTAAAGCCTTTGCCAAGAAAAGTGAATGGCATAACCGTTGAAATTCCGGTAAACCAGCTTGTTGCTCAAATCGCCGGGGTTCTTGGAATGACTCCAGAAGAAGTAAGTCTCAAGATTGCTGGAACCGGCCAGTATGCAAACATCAAACGTGGCGTAGATGCGAATGCGTTTGACCAGTTGAAGAAATTGAATATCGACTGGCTCTACTTCGATGCGATTCCTTCTCGAACCTATCCGAGCGGTGCTCTAGCTGGCAGCCTTGTCGGCTTTCTCACCTCGGATGGCAAGCCGATGGGTGGAATCGAAAGTCTTTACAACAGCTGCCTAGCCGGAACTGACGGCAAAGAGACATATGAAAAGGGCGAAGACGGAATCAAGATTCCTGACAGCGTGATTACCACCACAAAGGCAGTCAACGGCCGAGACGTGCACTTGACCATCAACGCCGACCTGCAATATTTTGCCCAACAGGTTCTGACCCAGAAATGGGCATCGCTTAAGGCCGATTGGGCAACCGCGGTAGTGATTGAGGCGAAGACCGGAAAGATCTTGGTAGCGGCAGAGGCGCCGACGATGGATCCAAACAAGCCAGGTGCTTCGACCGAGGCAGCCCGCCACGCTCGTGTCTTCGAATCTTCCTTTGAGCCAGGTTCGGTTATCAAAATGGTGACTGCGGCGACGCTTGTCGACACCGGCAAGGGCAACCCCGAATCTCGTGTGGTCGCGCCATTCGGTTGGACGGTTCCAGGAACAAATGGTTATCGAGTTACTGACAGCCACACTCACGGCAATGACAAGCTGACCCTGACAGGCGTGCTTCGTGATTCGTCTAACACGGGAATTATGAAGCTGGGGCAGGCGGTAGACGCATCGACTCGATTCAGCTACCTAACCAAATTTGGCATGGGCAAAAAGACCGCCATTAAATTTCCCGGTGAGGCATCCGGTTTCGTTTTGCCATTCAACCAATGGGATGGCGTAAAGAAGTATGTCTCAATGTTCGGTCAGGGTTTCTCGGTTACGCCGCTGCAGTCGGCCATGATGTACCAAACCATTGGCAACATGGGTGTTCGCCTTCAGCCGCAGTTGGTGACCGGCTGCGACGACGCCAACGGAAACTTGCAACCGGTGGCGACACAGCCTGGCGTGCGAGTGGTTTCTGAGGCTACCGCCAGAACCACAATCGACATGCTCGAGAAAGTTGTCGAGCAGGGTGGAATCGGTCGTCACGCAGCGGTGCCTGGCTATCGAGTCGGCGGAAAGACCGGAACCGCGCAGATCACAGACCCAACCACCGGTCGATATGGCAATTTGCACGCAATTTCATTTATTGGCATGGCGCCTGCCGAGAACCCGCAATACATAGTTGCCGTGACGGCATATAAGTCTCGAACCATCAGCAACTCGCTCGGTGCAACACCTATCTTTAAGTCAATAATGCAGCAGGTGTTGCGCACCTTCCGAGTGGCCCCTTCAACGACGAAGTCTGCAAACATCGCGACAGAGTGGAAGTAATGAAAGAGTCAATTCCGCCGATTCTTCGGCCTGAGCACATTTCACCGGTTGCGTTCAGCGCACTGGTTGCCCAGTTTGAATTGAAGTTCGCACATGCCGGCGAGGCTGAGTTGTTTGGAATCAGCATGAATACCGGTGATTTGAGAGCCGGCGACCTCTTCGTGGCAATGCCGGGTCTCAAAACTCACGGTGCAGCTTTTGCCGCGAGAGCAATCGAGTTGGGCGCGGTTGCGATCATCACAGATGACGCCGGATTCGCACAGATTGAAAGTCGTGAAGTGCCGATTGCAATTTTGGAGCAACCGCGCAAACACCTCGGAGCCCTGGCCGCTCAGGTTTATGGAAACTTACCTTTGGTGATGCCAAAAACTTTCGCAACCACGGGAACCAATGGAAAAACTTCTACCAGTTACTTGCTTGAAGCAATCTTGCGTCAACTCGGTCAGGTAACCGGACTCACCTCAACCGCAGAACGGCACATTGCAGGCGAGGTTATCGTCTCGCGTTTGACCACTCCCGAATCTCCAGAAATGCATGCACTCATCGCGCGTATGCGTGAGAAGCGAGTGGAATCGATCGCAATCGAAGTTTCGGCACAGGCACTAACTCAACTTCGGGTTGACGGTTTGATTTTTGATGTTGCCGGTTTTACAAATTTGAGTCATGACCACCTGGATGACTACGGTGACATGGCAACCTATTTCGAAGCGAAGGCACGACTCCTGACACCTGAGCATGCACGAAGGGGAGTCGTCTGTCTCGACTCCGCATATGGTGAGCAAATGTTCAATGCTGCAAAAATTCCGGTTGTCACAATTTCATCGAGCGATTCGGCTAATTCTGACTGGAAAGTGCGCGTTACCGAAGAGTTGCCATCGCAGACAAAATTCGAAGTCACCGCACCAAGCGGCGAAACCCTGCAATCAACGATTCCGATCATTGGCGCGCACATGGCGCACAACGCAGCACTCGCTATTGCCATGGTCTGTGAATCGGGAATATCTTTTAGCGAAATTGCGGCTGCCGTGAAAGATGGCATCAACGCCTATCTTCCCGGACGAACCGAACGTGTTACTGGTGCAAGTGGCCCCGATGTATTTGTCGATTTCGGACACAGCCCGGATGCCTTCTTAAACACCCTGGCCGCGGTTCGCAAAGTTACTAAGGGCAAGGTAATTATGTTGTTCGGCGCCGATGGCGACCGCGATGCAACGAAGCGCCCAGACATGGCAAGAGTCTCGGCTCGAGGTTGCGACGTCTTGGTGATCACCGATCATCATCCAAGATTTGAAGACCCAGCTTCAATCAGGGCAACACTCGTGTCAGCGGCGCGCGAAGAGCGGCCAGAGCTCGAAATTCATGAAGTAAGCCCTCCGGAGGCAGCGATTCGCAAGGCCGTTTCGCTTGCTGGTCCCGGCGATTCGATTTTGTGGGCCGGGCCGGGTCATCAGGATTACCGAGACATCCGCGGCGTAAGAACGCCCTATTCGGCGAGACAAGAGGCGCGCGCAGCGCTGGCTGAGGCGGGTTGGAAGTGATTGAACTTCGCTTGAGCGACATTGCGGCAGCCGTGAACGGAAAGCTTCTAGGCAGTGACAATCTCGTAACCGGATCTGTCGAAACCGATTCACGCTTGATAACAAATGGTTCGCTCTTCATCGCCAAACCTGGCGAA
>CANGGA010000081.1 GCA_947453285.1 Microbacteriaceae bacterium
AACCGCGCCTGTGCGATCAGCGGAACCCCTTTGAGCTGCACGGTTCTCGGCTTGAACGTCGCAGTCGCATACACGATGAAGGTCGCTGCGATCACTAGTGCCGGGGTCGGCATCTACTCTGCTGGCGCACCAATTCCAGTCACTGCAATTGCTTCACCTACTTCAGTTTCGAACATGGTTGCGACGATGGCGAATAATGACATCAGCTTGACTTGGACTCAACCACTTGTAGTCGATGGAACCTTCGTTAGCTATGACATTTACGTTGCACCTCGCGGCACTGATTTTGCAAACGTTCCAAGTGTTCAGGTGACCGACATTTCAACCACAAACGCAACTTTGAATAACGTTTCAAACGCATTCGTTCGCGCATTTAGTCGCGCTAGTGTTGGTCGGGGTTGGCGTGCTTCAGCACCTAGCCCAAGCGCATCGAGCTCTGTCGCAGCTGGTTACGACGTAAAGATTGTGACAATTTCGAGCAACGTGCCGAATGAAACTTCGAGCAACAAGACCACCGGTTCGACGTTGCAGTTAACTGCGCCAAGTGCCCCGACTGCAGTAAGCACGACAGCTTATGGTTCGGGCGATCTGTTGATCACTTGGTCGCAACCAATCAGCGATGGTGGTTCACCGGTGATTGATTACACGGTTTCAATCAATGGCACCGTCGCGTGCGCCGCAACGACTTCTACTAACTGCATCAAACTCACAGTTTCGTCGCAGAGGTTAAACACGATCACGGTTACAGCACGTAACGCGGTCGGCGACTCAACCGAAACTTCGGCAACCTATGGCACCAACCCACCGCCACCGGTGGTTACCCCGACTCCAACTCCAACGCCGACCCCGACGGTCACCCCGACCCCGACACCTAAGCCGACGGTCAAGCCGACCCCGAAGCCAAGCCAGAGCAGCAGCTCACCTGCGCCTAAGCCGAGCCAGTCGAGCGCATCGGCAACTCCTACGCCTTCGGCTAGCTCAAGCCCATCGGCAACCCCGCTGCCGACCAGCACCCAGGCGGCTCCAGAGCCTTCAGACCAACCGACCTCGATTCCGCCAGTTATCGATCCGGGCATCAACCTGCCTGAAATCGTGCCTGGCGCACCAGTACCAAACCCAGCGATCGGAGCGACCGGGGATGACAACGCCCCACCAGCGCCATTCGATCCGCTCGCCTCACCGCAAGGTGTAGTCGCGCTTACCCAAACTACGGGTAACGTCGCGGCTATCGCTGGGTCGGTTGCAGCAGCCGCTGCAGCCGCCGCTGCCGGAGCTGCTGCAGCTGGTGCTGCAGCAGCTGCCGGTGGTGCCGCCGCGGCAGGAGCCTCGGCCGGAGCCGGAGCTGCCGGAGGCAATGCCTCCGGCGGTTCGGGCGGTTCTTCTGGTGGTGGCGATGGCGGCTCTGTCGCGAACATCGATGCAGAGCACGAAGAGTTCGAAGATAAGCGCAGGGGTCGTGGCGACCGCTGGAGAATTTGGCGTCGTCGTTGGATGACCATTCTCGACAAACCTTCGTTGAATGTAATTCACTGGTTGGCAAAGTTCTCACCGCTCGCTACTCGCATCGCCGAGGATGGCGCATACTTGCGAGCTGGCGCTGGTGTCTTCTCTGCGTTGCCAACAATCGCAGCGGGTCTTGTCGCAGTCGTCTCGTTGTTTGCAAACGGCGGATTGTTCGTGCCGCCGCCTTGGCAGTTGTTCCTTGTCATTGCCGTAATCGGAATCTTTGACACGTTTGCCGGACTTGTCGGCACAACCATATTTGTCATCGGTTCGTTGTTGCTCGGTGCCGGAGGTGAAATCGATCACATTCGCATGCTTCTCGGTGTCGTAATCGTTGGTTATGGCCCTGCGCTCTTGGCTAACGCATTCCGTGCGTTCCGCAAAGTAACTCAGAGCGGCTCGAGTTATTGGTGGGAACGCATCGTTGACCTTGGAGTTCTTCCGTTCATCGGTGGCTGGGTTACTTCGAGCATGATCTCAACATTGCCGGCTCTTGCTGGCGTGACTCTTGCAGTTGCAAACCACGTGAGCGACTTCTCTCTGGCCATCGCCGCGTCAATCGCAGTTCGAGTTGGTCTAGAAGAATTCTCGGGTCGTTGGTTCACCGAGCGTCTCAACACATTGCATCCAACCGAAGTTCAGAGCACGCACGGTGCATCGCGCTGGATCTCACTCGTGCTTCGTCTCGCCGTATTCATTTTTGTCACCGCAGCGCTTATGGGCAACGACTGGCGCACCTGGCTCGGCTCGTTCTTGTTTGTCGTGCCGACCGTCATCGGCTGGTATTCAGACAAGTTCCCGAACTATCCATGGCTCTGGCGTCTGCTGCCGAATGGCATACCCGGCCTAGCATTCACGCTGGTTGTAGCCTCGTTGACCACAAACTTGGTCGGCATCTGGTTTGGTTCGAGCCCAGAGTTGGCGCTCTGGTCATTCGCTCTCTTGCCGATTGCAATGCTCGGGCTTAGCATTCTGCACATTCTCGGCCGCCACGGTTTGCCTGATGAAGTTCGATGGATTCAACGCCCTGGCCTAGTCTGGTTGTATCGAATCGGTGGAATCGTGATGTTGATTGTCACCATGAAGCTAGCCGGAGTGATCTAGTGCCGAAGAAAAAGCAGAAGCGCAAGCCTGCCAGTGCGGCCTTTGTTGCGCAAACCGAGGGTTCGGCTTCGCCACTCAAGGCAAAGATAATTCGTTGGGCATCAATCTCGGTCATTCTCGCAATTCTGCTGAGCCTCATGATTGCCGCCATCAGCGCTTCGCCTTCGCAGGCGGCTTCTTCGACTCCGGTTGCGAGTTGCGCGCCGATTGACACCGATGGTGATGGAATAACGAACAATGTCGATTCAGATATTGATGGTGACCTAACCGTAAATGGTCTCGACACCGATATTGACGGCGACGGTGTTATAAATAGCAAGGATGGCGACCCAGCCGCAACCAATTGCGGTGTCGATGCGCCACCACCAATTACTTTCAAGCAAGACACTGAAGAACAGAACGAAGGTGTTCTTCGCCCAGTAGCAATTTTTGTTGTCGTTGTTCTCGGTGTTGGTTACTTAGTATTGCGTCGCATCCGTCGCCCAAAGAAATAATCTTGCGAGAATAAGCACATGGCCAGAGTTCTGATTAATCACGGTTTGAACAATCGTCGCGCGGCAGATCACTGGCAGCGTCACCTGGCTAATGCGCTTCGCAGGCAAGGCCACCTGGTGTCATACGCGCAGTTTCCGAATCCTGAGGCTCCGGTTCTCGAGGAGTGGCAGGCACTTCTAATCGCCGAGACCGAACTTTTGATTGAAGCCGGCGATGCACTCGGTGAACTAATCTTCATCGGACACTCTCTCGGCAGCATCAATTTCTTATGGGCGGTAGACCAAGCCACGCTTCCAACTTCATTCGACCGCGTGCTTTTGGTTGCTCCGGCCGACCCCACCTTGCTTCCAGACGTAAAGGTCGACCGCCTCGACCTGGCTAGCCCTGAGTTGAAGGGCAATCTAGCTCGATTTGCACCGCACTTAACCGTTGTAGCAAGCGATGCCGACCAGTGGCTGCCAAGGGGAGTCACCGAGACTTACGCCAAGCCGCTTGCAATCGAGCCAATCATCATCGCCGGCGGCAAACACTTGTCGATGGCAGACGGTTGGGGTTACTGGCAGGGCGTTATCGACTGGGTGAACGACCCAACCGCCGACATAACTGTTCGCGGGTAGGCTGGCAATACAAGCTCCCGATTTGCCCCACGGAGTAAACAGAGTAGTTAGAGAATCCATGAGGATCTTGCTCATCGGTGCTGGCGGCGTTGGCGACGCAATCGTAAAGATTGCAGCTACCAGACACTTTTATGAACACATCGTTGTTGCCGATTTCGATTTCAATCGAGCCGAACAAACTATCGAATGGGTGCGCAAGCGCCACGGCGATGGCAAGGCGTCACAATTCACAGCTGCCAAGATCGACGCATCGAACGCGGCGCAAATTGTTGAAGTGGCCAAGTCGCACAACATCACACACATTTTGAACGCTGTCGAACCGAAATTCGTAAACACGATTTTCTCGGCAGCATTCACCGCTGGAGTGAACTACCTCGACATGGCCATGAGCCTGTCTGAAGTAAATGAAGACGACCCATTCCACCTTCCTGGCATCAAGCTGGGCGACGCTCAATATGCAGTTCACGATCAGTGGGAGCGCAGCGGTCGTCTCGCGCTATGTGGAATTGGTGTTGAACCAGGTTTGTCTAACGTGTTCGCGCGTTATGCAGCCGACTACCTATTTAGCGAGATCACCGAAATTTCTGTGAAGGATGGCAGCAACCTGGTGGTTCGCAACGAGGCGGGAGAAGAAATTTTCGCGCCTTCGTTCTCAATCTGGACCACCATCGAAGAGTGTCTGAACCCTCCGCTGCTCTGGTCGCGCGACAAGGGATATCACACGACTCAGCCGTTCAGCGAACCTGAGATCTTTGACTTTCCCGAGGGCATCGGCGCTGTCGAGTGCGTAAACGTTGAGCACGAAGAGGTGGCCATGCTGCCTCGAAGCATCCGTGCTGATCGCTTTAGCTTCAAATACGGGCTTGGTGCCGAGTTCATTGGCGTGCTGAAAACCTTGCACATGCTCGGACTCGACCGCACCAAGCCTGCCCGCGTGCG
>CANGGA010000082.1 GCA_947453285.1 Microbacteriaceae bacterium
GAAGACGATGAAGAAGAATCCGCCGGCCTTAGCTACATATACAGGCATCAATGGGTAGCCGACAACGTTGCTGTCTTTGCGACCAGGACCCGAGTAGTGGGTGTGCTTGTGAATGACAACCATGAACAAGTGCACTGCCAAGAACAAGATGATCAGCGCAGGAATGATCATGATGTGCAAGCTGTATAGGCGAGCCACGATGCTGTGACCTGGGAATTCGCCACCAAAGAGCAACGATGAAACGTAGCTTCCGATTACTGGAACGCCCTTGAGCATTCCATCGATGATGCGAAGACCATTTCCTGAAAGCAAGTCGTCAGGAAGTGAGTAACCGGTGAAGCCGCCACCCATGCCAAGCACGAACAAGAAGAAACCGACAAGCCAGTTGATTTCGCGAGGCTTGCGGAATGCACCGGTGAAGAACACGCGAAGCATGTGCAGACCCGCTGCAGCCACGAAAAGCAGCGCAGACCAGTGGTGCACCTGACGCATTAGCAGGCCGCCGCGCACCTCAAACGAGATGTCTAGTGTCGACGCGTATGCGATCGACATCTCTGCGCCCTTAAGCGGACCGTAGACACCGTTGTAAATGACCTCGGTCATTGCCGGCTGGAAGAAGAAAGTTAGGAAGGTTCCCGAGATCAAGAGCACGACGAAGCTGTAAAGCGCAACTTCACCGAGCATGAATGACCAGTGGTCAGGAAAAATCTTGCGACCGAATTCCTTGAGAATGCCAGCAACGCCGACGCGCTCATCCAAGTAATTCGCTCGGTTAGCTAGGAAGCTGCCCTTTTTGTTAGCGGTAGTTGAGTTGCTCATTTTTAGCGCTCCCAGAAGCTAGGGCCGACAGGTTCGTTGAAATCGCTCTGCGCAATTAGGTAACCCTCTGCGTCAATTGCGATTGGCAACTGCGGCAGTGGGCGAGAGGCAGGGCCGAAGATGACCTTGCAACCATCAACCAAATCGAAGGTTGACTGGTGACATGGGCAAAGTAGGTGGTGGGTCTGCTGCTCATAAAGCGCAACCGGGCAACCGACGTGGGTGCAAATCTTGCTGTATGCGACGATGCCGTCGTATGACCAGCTCTTGCGCTCGTCGGTTTCTTTTAGTTCTGCTGGATCAACGCGAACCAAGATGACGGCAGCTTTCGCTTTTTCTTCTAGCTTGGTCTCGTGAAGATCTTGAAGACCTTCTGGGATGACGTGGAAGATCGAGCCGAGTGTTACGTCGCTTGCCTTGATCGGAGTGCCATCTGGGTCTTTCGCAAGACGAGTGCCCTTCTTCCACATTGTGTGTCGAAGACTGTCTGCAGGGTTTGGCCCTAGGTCGCCGAAGAAGAAAATCGCTGGAAGCGGGAACAATGCAAGAGCCGTGTATAGCGAACGGCGAATCAACTTGCGACGAGAGAATCCAGATTCTTCGTTGGCAAGTTTGATGATTTCTACTGCGCGAGCACGCACTTCTTCGCTTCCGCGAGTTTGGTGACGCTCTTCGCTAACTTCTGCATCTGGCATAAGAGTCTTGGCCCAGTGTACAGCGCCAAGACCAATGCCGAACAAACCGAGGGTGATGGCGATACCCATCCACCAGGTGTTTGTGCGAACGGTGCCTAGGTCGTCGGTTAGTGGAAAAGCGAAGTATGCGTAGATAGCAAAAGCACTGCCGAGTGCAGACAGAATGAACAGAGCAGCGACCTGACGATTAGCCGCGCGTTCGTGCGCAACGCTCTTGTCAGTCATGCGCACGCGGTGCGGCTCTAGACCTGGGTCTTTGATTTTGTCAGCTGCGACAACGGCAAGACCGCTCTCGTAGTTGTGCTCTTTGGCTGATTTAGCCTTTTCGCTCAATTGACTGCTCCCTATTTTTGAAAACTAATTCGACTTCGCGCCCAACCAGATGGTTACCGCAACGATGCTGCCAAGGCCAAGAATCCAGAGGAAGAGGCCCTCTGCAACTGGGCCAAGACCAGCGAGTTCATAGCCACCGGCTGATGGGTTTGATTCGACGTACTTGAGGTAGGTGATGATGTCTTTCTTCTCTTTCGGAGAAAGGTTTGCATCATTGAAAACTGGCATGTTCTGTGGGCCGGTCAACATCGCTTCGTAGATGTGGTCGTTTGGTACGCCCATCAGAGTTGGTGCGTACTTGCCTTCGGTGAGAGCACCGCCGGCACCAACGGCGTTGTGGCACATCGCACAGTTGATGCGAAATAGTTCGCCACCGTTTTTAACGTCGCCGTTTGCTGCGATCATTTCTTCGGTTGGAACGTCTGGGCCAACTCCGAGCGAGCCAACGTAGGCTGCAATTGCATCTACCTGGTCGCTGGTGAACTGCTTTGGCTTAACCTGCATCTGTGGGCCACTTGCCTGAGCCGGCATGCGCCCTGAGTCGACCTGGAACTCTGCGGCAGCGGCGCCAACACCAATTAGGGTAGGGGCGTTAGCGGTGCCAACACCGTTCTTGCCGTGACAGCTTGCGCAGTTCGCGAGAAATAGCTTTTCGCCCTCTTTTACCTGCTCTTGAGCAGAGATTGCGGTCTTTGGTGTTGCACTCTCAACTGCAGTAGTTGCCAGGGCGTAGCCGCCGCCGCTCATAACCAAGCCGGCAGCGATAACCAAGATTGCAGCGAAAGGGCTGCGACGCGAGTTTTTCATAGCTCTCTTCATTAGGGGTTCTAACTTCTACTTCAACACGTAAATGATCAAGAAAAGTCCGATCCAAACTACGTCAACAAAGTGCCAGTAGTAAGAAACGACGATTGCGCTGGTTGCCTCGTAGTGGCCGAATTTCTTCGCCGCGAAGGTTCGACCGATTACGAGAAGGAAGGCGATTAGTCCGCCGGTCACGTGAAGAGCGTGAAATCCGGTGGTGATGTAGAAAGCGCTGCCGTATGAGTCTGAGTTCAGCATTACGCCTTCTGAAATCAAACTCGAGTACTCCCAGACCTGGCCAGAAACGAACATGGCGCCCATTACGTAGGAGAGAAGGAACCACTCGACCATGCCCCATTTGGCTGGCGACCAGCCGGTTGCGCGAGGCTGCATGCGCTCGGCAGCGAAAACGCCGAACTGGGCGGTGAAAGATGAAGCCACAAGAATCAGGGTGTTAGTCAACGCGAAAGGCACATTGAGCTTTGCTGTGTCTGTCTCCCAGAGAAGAGGGGAGTTGGCGCGAAGGCTGAAATACATAGCAAAAAGCGCGGCGAAGAACATCACCTCGCTGCCTAGCCAGACGATAGTGCCAACAGAAGTTGCACTAGGGCGATTAATGGTTGGCGAAGAAAAAGTCGCTGTAGACATGGGTTAATGCTAACCCACGACCTCGCAGAAATAGGGCTGATTGGGGCGAATTCATGCGGTTTTTCACTAATAAACTTGCAACCATGAATGCATCTCAGTCTTGGCCGACCATCTTGGGCAAATTGCTCGAAAAGAGCGACCTAAGTCGCGCCGAATCGAACTGGGCAATGAGCCAAATTATGTCAGGAGACTCATCTGAATCACAGATCGGGGCATTCATGATGGCGCTTCGCTCAAAGGGTGAAACCGTTGATGAACTTGCCGGGTTGGTCGATGTGATGTTGCAGCACAGCGTGATTCTCGACACGGGTTCTGACGCGGTCGACATCGTTGGCACCGGCGGAGACATGGTTGGCACTGTAAACATCTCGACCATGGCGGCAATCGTTGCTGCTGCATCTGGGGTTTCGGTAATGAAGCACGGCAGTCGATCGGCATCTGGCAAGACCGGATCTTCAGAGATGCTCGAGGTGCTCGGCATTCGACTTGACCTCTCGCCAGAACGTGTCGCCGAGATTTTTGCAGAAATCGGCTTGACCTTCTTTTTTGCCCCGGTATTCCACCCGGCTATGCGGCATGTCGCCCCGATCCGCAATGCGCTTGGCGTGCCAACCACGTTCAACTTCTTGGGCCCGTTGGCAAATCCGGCCCAGCCGGTGGCCACTTCGCTGGGCGTTGCCAATCGAACGATTGCGCCACTGATGGCCGCCGAAATGGCCGCTCGAGGACGAAATGCGCTAGTTTTCAGGGGTTCAGACGGCCTCGATGAGCTAACCACCACCGGAAACAGCGAAATCTGGCTGGTTCAAGGGGGAGAGGTTCGCGAATTCGGCCTGAATCCGGCCGATTTGGGGCTAACAACCAGCGATTTGGCCAGTCTTGTCGGTGGCGATGCCCACCACAACGCCGATGTAGCCAAGAAACTGCTCGCTGGCGAGCGCACGGGCAATCTGGCGGCCATCCGTGATGTTGTTGCTCTGAACGCAGCGGGTGGGGTCGTGGCCTATGGTCTGAGCAAGGCGAAGATCGGCTCGCAGGCCGAACTAAACGCGGCATTTGCCGAAGCGTTGACCAAGACTTTCGATGCGATCGATTCGGGCAAGGCGGCTAAGAAACTTTCTGAGTGGATGTCGGCAACCCAGGCTTAAGCCGGCGCTGGCCTAGCCGCTGAGCCCAAGCAATTGTAGGGAAGTGACCCTGAGCGCCAAATATCTATTACTTGACATAATGTTCATTATCGGCGCACGGTAGACCGACTAAACCAGGTGGTCCTTCAAAAACTCGACCAGACCGGATGGTCCCACGATCTCGCCAGAATCGATTAGCTCATCGAGTTTCCACCAGCGATATTCC
>CANGGA010000083.1 GCA_947453285.1 Microbacteriaceae bacterium
AGTGTGCTGAGCACGAACGGCGCCCCGTTCGAGGTTCAGGTCACCAGCAAAGCAAGCAACAAGACGCTCGGCACCTGGCGCATGGCGGCGATTCCGCTAACCGACTTGAGTGGCTCAATAGTTGTGGCCTTGCCAGAAACCGCAAACTCGAGACTAATTGCCCAATATGGTGCAATCGGCACCGGCTTCGGTGTGCTCTTGCTACTGCTCAGCGGTGTGGCGATTTGGCTCACCATTACCTCGGCTCTTCGACCACTTCGCGAGGTTGAGCGAACCGCCGCCTTGGTTGCCGCCGGAGACACGAGCCAGCGCCTACTTGAGCATGACCACACCACCGAGATTGGCCGCCTAAACAACTCGCTCAACACGATGCTCGACAGCATCGACGATGCACTTTCTTCGCGAACCAAAACCCTTGATCAGATGCGCAGATTTGTCGCAGACGCGAGCCACGAATTGCGCACTCCCCTCGTTAGCCTTCGCGGCTATGCCGAGCTTTACCGAATTGGGGCGCTCAAGAAGAAGGCAGACATCGACGAGGCAATGCAGCGCATCGAGAGTGAGTCGATTCGCATGACCGAGCTGGTCGAAAACCTGCTTGCCCTTGCCCGCATGGACGATTCCACCGAGCTGGTCAAGAACGAAGCGAACCTAGTCGAAATCGCCCAGCTCTCGGCTCGAGATTCGGTTGCCATTGGTTCAAAGAACAAGTTCGTTTTCACCGACCTCGATGGCAACAAACTCGACAAAGACTTTGCCCTCATTGCCAAGGTCGATGCCTCGAGCATGCGACAGGTTTTCACGAACTTGCTTGTTAACGCAGCCAAGTTCTCAAAGCCAAAGGATTCAATCGAAATCGCAATGACGACGACGGCCGACAGAGTGATATTCGAGGTTCGTGACCACGGCGAAGGCGTCCCGGCTCAGCTTCGCGACAAGGTCTTCGAGCGCTTCTTTAGAGCAGACAATTCAAGAAACCGCGAAACCGGCGGCAGCGGCCTCGGGCTTTCAATCGTCAAGACAATCGTTACCCGCCACGACGGCGACATCAAGGCGCTCGAAACCCCCGGTGGTGGCGCGACCTTTAGAGTCACCCTGCCACTTGCATAGGCGACTGCCAAACTAATTCACCGCTTGCTTGCTCGGCAAAGTTCTGCACAACTTTTTGTAATTCGATCGCTGGCCGGCAGTTTTGGCAGATGCTCTTTGCATGACTCAATTTCAGGTAGACAGCGAACAAGTTCGCGCAGCTAATTCGGCAATTCAATCGACCATCGGTCGAGTTCAAGGCGACATCGAATCGCTACATTCGCAACTACAAGCTCTTCAAGATTCGTGGCGCGGTCTCGCCGCCAACCAATTTCAAGAACTCGCTCTGCGCTGGCACAACACCGCCGCACTTGTGCAAACCCAACTAGGTGACCTTGGCCAAGCGCTGACTCTCGCAGCACAGCAGTACGAAGAGATCGAAAACGCAAACGTGCGTCTGTTCACAAGTTAAACGAAAACTGGTGATCCGAAGACCGCCAGTTTCGTTTCGCCCAGGTAAGAGGCTCTTTGTTACTTCTTAGAAGTCCATGCCACCCTGTGGTGATGCAGCCGGTGCAGCAGGCTCTGGCTTGTCTGCAACAACTGCTTCGGTGGTTAGGAACAATCCAGCAATCGATGCCGCGTTCTGCAGTGCAGAGCGAGTCACCTTCACTGGGTCGATGATGCCTGCGGCAACCATGTCGACATACTCTTCGGTGGCAGCGTTTAAACCGTGGCCTACAGGAAGGTGCGAAACCTTCTCGGCAACAACGCCAGGCTCAAGACCTGCGTTTAGCGCGATCTGCTTCAAAGGAGCCGAGATTGCGACGCGAACGATGTTCGCACCGGTTGCCTCGTCGCCAGTTAGCTGAAGCTTTGCGAATGCGATCTTGCCAGCCTGTAGCAGAGCAACTCCACCACCGGCGACGATGCCTTCTTCTTCGGCAGCCTTAGCATTGCGAACTGCGTCTTCTACGCGGTGCTTGCGCTCCTTGAGCTCAACCTCGGTAGCGGCACCAGTCTTGATGACTGCTACACCGCCGGCAAGCTTGGCTAGGCGCTCCTGAAGCTTCTCACGGTCGTAGTCGCTGTCGGTCTTCTCTAGTTCGCGACGAATCTGCTCAACGCGACCTGCGATTGCCTCGGTGGTGCCGTCACCCTCAACGATGGTGGTTTCATCCTTGGTGATAACGACCTTGCGAGCGCGACCCAATAGGTCGAGAGTGGTGTTCTCAAGCTTTAGGCCAACTTCTTCGGCGATAACCTGGCCACCGGTAAGAATTGCGATGTCCTGAAGCATTGCCTTGCGGCGGTCACCAAAGCCAGGCGCCTTGACGGCAACTGACTTGAAGATTCCGCGCATTTTGTTAACGATCAAAGTTGCAAGAGCTTCGCCCTCGACGTCTTCGGCGATGATCAACAGTGGCTTGCCCGACTGCATTACCTTGTCAACGACTGGCAATAGGTCTTTCATGTTCGAGACCTTCGAGCTGGTGATCAAAACATAAGCGTCTTCGAGAACTGCTTCTTGGCGCTCAGGGTCGGTGACCATGTATGCCGAGATGTAGCCCTTGTCGAAACGCATGCCTTCGGTTAGCTCAAGCTCGGTGTTGAAAGTGTTTGACTCCTCAACGGTGACGACACCTTCTTTTCCGACCTTGGTGATTGCTTCTGCAATTAGCTCACCGATGTATGGGTCGCCTGCAGAGATCGATGCGGTTGCAGCACGCTGTTCCTTGGTGCTAACCGGCTGCGCGATGTTGTGAAGCTCTTCGATTACGGCAGCAACTGCCTTGTCGATTCCGCGACGCAAAGTGATTGGGTCTGCGCCTGCTGCGACGTTGCGCAAACCTTCGCGAACAAGTGCCTGAGCCAAAACGGTTGCGGTTGTGGTTCCGTCACCAGCAACGTCGTCAGTCTTCTTAGCAACTTCCTTTACCAACTCGGCGCCAATGCGCTCGAATGGGTCTTCTAGTTCGATCTCTTTAGCGATCGAAACACCATCGTTAGTGATGGTCGGAGCGCCCCACTTCTTTTCAAGAACAACGTTGCGTCCGCGTGGGCCTAGGGTCACCTTTACGGTGTCGGCGAGAATGTTCAATCCGCGCTCGAGGCCGCGACGAGCTTCCTCGTCAAAAGCGATAATTTTTGCCATATTGGGTTTCTCCCGTTAGTGGTTGGTTCGTTGGCACTCTCTGATGTGGAGTGCTAATCCATTTTGGCACTCTAACCCCGAGAGTGCAAGCCGGCAAAAGCTGGCTTAAAAGCGAAAAGACCCCGTTTTCACGGGGCCTTCTCAAGACTGTGGTCTTAGATTGCGACTACGTTGTCTGCCTGCTTGCCCTTGTCGCCATCCTTGATGTCGAAAGAAACGCGCTGGTTTTCTTTTAGTTCTTTGTAGCCATCACCCTTGATTGCTGAGAAGTGGACGAAAACGTCTGCTCCGCCATCTTCAGTGATAAAGCCGAAACCCTTTTCAGAGTTGAACCACTTTACGGTTCCTTGTGCCATTACATACTCCTGTTGCTGTTAACAGACCCGAATAACCGGATCAGAGTCGAACGGCAAATGAAGCGGGTTGCTGCGTACTGTTACGACCATTCCCAACACTAGCCCTTCGCCAATGCGAATAACAGAGCAAAAGCCACATTTATTGCTTGTTATCGAAGTGTGATGAAGGCCGAATTTGGGGCTTTTTACTTCAAATCGGTGCCGAGAACCACCGTGATTGCGTCGCTGAACTCGGTCGAAAGCTGAACTGCCACTGCCCCAGACTTCAGAATCAGCTTCTTGGCGATGGCCGCTGCGATGAACTGATCCTGGGTCGAGCGCACATAGACCACCGTGGTGGCAACCTTTCCGCCCGTCGCAGGCGTGTAATCGGCTGCTGTCGCAACGTTATATCCGGCGTTAGTGAGCTTTGTGGCCCAGGCGGATGCGAAAGAAGTTTGGTTCGTGCCGTCGAGCACGACAACCGCTGGTTCTTGCACCGCGACCACCGGCTGAGTGTTGACAGTTGCGCTGTCGCTGAAGAAGTTAAGCGAATCGATGCCTTTTAGCCCGACATAACCCAGCAAAGCGACAATCGCCGAGAATGCCGCGATTTTGAAAAACTCACGGATGCGATGACCAGCAGTTCTGCGAATTCGGTGGCGTCCACCATGAACAGGGGCGGCGTCGAATTCATCCGTTGGGAATGTATCGGCCATGGTCCTGCTTTTCTATTTCGCGATCGAGGTTAATATTAGGTCGCTAATCAATTTCGAAACGGAGTTTTCATGAACTACTCAGTAAACAAGAGCGACGACGAGTGGCGCGAAGAACTGAGCGATTTCGAATATCACGTTCTTCGTGAGGCTGGCACCGAACGCGCCTATACCGGTGAGCTTCTCGAGGAGCACCGTGTCGGCACTTTCTCTTGCCGGGGTTGCGGTGCAGAACTTTTCAAGAGCGAAACCAAGTTCGACTCGCACTGCGGTTGGCCGAGTTTCTACGAACCAAAGGCAGGCGACGCCGTCGAGCTAATCGAAGATCGTGCGCACGGCATGGTTCGCACCGAGGTTCGCTGCGCCGCTTGCGGCAGCCACCTCGGCCACGTTTTCGAGGATGCCCCACAGA
>CANGGA010000084.1 GCA_947453285.1 Microbacteriaceae bacterium
ACCGATGCGATGGTGCGGTCAACGTTGGTGACGGCCTGGCGCTTGGCGGTCTCGCCGACCAAAATCTCGCCATCCTTGGTGAATGCGACTACCGAAGGGGTAGTGCGAAAGCCTTCTGCGTTAGCGATAACGGTTGGCTCTCCACCCTCGAGCACGCTAACCGCGCTGTTGGTGGTGCCGAGGTCGATGCCTACTGCACGTGCCATTGTGTTTCCTCTTTCTTTGGGCTTGGTGCCCTTTGTTTTACTGTTGGGCCCAGAAACCTGAGCCTCGTTGACTCAAGTTTCTGTTCTCAAAATCGATTTGTCAAGCATTTTTGGCCAAAGTTGAGTGATGTTCACTCAACTCTCAGGTTTCTCCAACTTGTTACCTAAAACCCACGGATGGCGGGCTGCGCTGCCCTAAGTTGGCGTTATGACTTCCAACGACGCAAGCCAAAAGAAACGCGCTACCTTCGCATGGGCCCTATGGGACTGGGCCGAGCAGCCGTATCCGACCATCATTCAGACCTTTATCTTCGCGACGTACATAACCTCGTCGTACTTCGGTGACCCAGATCAAAACACTCACATGCTGAGTTGGGCGATGATCATCTCGGGTGTCTTGGTGGCACTCATCTCTCCGGTCTTTGGCCGACGCGCAGACGAAGCGGGCAAGCGTAAATTCTGGCTGCTGGTGCAGTCAGCAATTTTGATTGCAATCATGGCCGCCAGCTACTTCGTGGCACCGAGACCTGAATTTCTAATCTTTGGTTTGGTGCTTTACGGAATCGGCAATGTCGTGCAAGAGACAGCGTTTATTAACTACTACGCGATGCTGAAGCAAGTCACAAAAGAACACAACATCGGCAAGGTTTCTGGATATGCCTGGGCGCTCGGTTATGTTGGCGGAATTCTTTTGCTTTTGGTTTCACTCATCGGCTTTGTTTTGCCAGACACCCCTTGGTTCGGTGTGGCCACCGAGAATGCAGAAAACATTCGTGTTCTCTTCTTGTTCGCTGCAGTTTGGATGTTGGTCTTTACGATTCCACTTGCAATTTATGTTCCTGAAGTTGAAGCAAGTGCAACTCGAAAGAAAGAGAATTTGCTAGGCGCTTACCGAGCACTGTGGTCACAGCTCAAATCGCTTCGCGCACAAGCTCCTGAAACGCTTAAGTTTCTAATTTCATCGGCGATCTACCGTGATGGTCTTGCCGGTGTATTTAGTTTCGGCGCAGTTCTAGGAACCGTTGCTTTTGGTTTCTCCAAGACCGAAGTGATTTTCTTCGGCATTGCAGCGAACCTAGTGGCCGGGCTCGGTGCGTTTCTAGGCGGGGCACTAGACCGCATACTCGGAACTCGCAACACAATCATCGCCTCACTTGCCGGTTTGATCATCGCCGGCGCCGGAGTATTTGCCTTCGCATCTGTTGGTCAAATCACCTACTGGATTGGCGGCTTGTTGCTTTGCCTATTTGTTGGTCCCGCTCAGGCATCTAGCAGAACCTTTGTGGCGAGATTCACACCAGACGGGCGTGAGGGAGAGGTTTTTGGTTTGTATCAAACCACAGGCCGCGCGGCGAGTTTCTTGAGCCCAAGCCTTTGGGCAATCGCCACGGGCGTTGCGGCTTCGATGGGGCTTCAGCACACGGCCATCTTCGGTGTTATCGGTTTGATTGTGGTTCTCGCAGTCGGACTCTGGCTGCTCACTCGAGTTCACCCGAACCCTGCGGTGCTCGAAAGCAAATAATCCCTTAACAGAAAATGCCCACCATCTCTGGTGGGCATTTTTCGTTAAGCGTTATTGCTCGAGTGGCTCGTTGCCCACGTCGGTGCGGTGAAAATTCATATATGAACGCGAAGCGGTTGGGCCGCGCTGACCCTGGTAGCGGTTCAAGTATTTCGCCGAACCATACGGGGTCTCTGACGGTGAGCTCAACTGGAAGAAGCAGAGCTGACCAATCTTCATTCCAGGCCAAAGTTTGATTGGCAAGGTCGCCATGTTTGAGAGCTCAAGAGTTACGTGACCGTTGAAGCCAGGGTCAACGAAGCCGGCGGTTGAGTGGGTAACCAAGCCGAGACGACCGAGTGAGCTCTTGCCTTCGAGACGAGCGGCAACGTTGTCTGGCAACTTTACGAATTCATATGTCGAACCGAGAACGAATTCACCCGGGTGCAGAATGAACGGCTCGTCAGGCGCAACCTCAATGAAACGAGTTAGTTCTTCTTGAGGTTCGGCTGGATCGATGAACGCATACTTGTGGTTGTCGAAGAGTCTGAAGAAGCGGTCGATGCGCACATCGAAAGATGATGGCTGCAACAAATTCATATCGAGCGGCTCTAGGCCAATTTGTCCGGCTTCAATTGATGCGCGAATATCGCGGTCTGACATAAGCATGCCTCTAGGTTAGCGGTTAGATTAAACGCATGAGCTCAATGACGACCCTCGAAAAATTTGTTGACTATTCAAACCGACTGCGCGATTCACTCGCAGCTCGCGATGAGGTGCTCGGCTTGGTCTTGGTGGGCTCGACGGCTGCTCTCGGTCGCGTTGACGAGTGGAGCGATCACGATTTCTATGTGATCACCAAAGACGGGCACGCCGAAGCGCTGCGCCAAGACCTAAGTTGGTTGCCAGATCACGAAGACATCATGTGGCGCCCCCGCGAAACCGACCACGGTCTGAAAGTGGTCTATAAAGATGCAAGCGTGCTCGAGTTCGCTGTGTTCGACGATAAAGAGCTAGATGCCGCCGGAGCCAACGCCTACAACGTCACCCTCGACCGCTCCAACATCACCGAACGAATGGTCGCCATCGCCGAGCGAAGCAAGCCGAAGGCCTATAGCTTCGACCCCGAATTTGAGATCTTTCTGTCACAGCTGCTGATTGGTGTGGGCCGAGCCCGCAGAGGCGAAACCCTGATTGCCGGCCAATTCGTGCGCAGCTACTGCCTAAACCGAGCGCTCGGCTTCATCCGTGCCTGGGTAGCCCCAAAGCCCGGAACCGAGCCTAAAGAAGACAACCTCGACCGCTTTCGCCGCTTCGAGCAGCAATACCCAGAGCTTGGCGCACGGGTCGAGGGCATTCTTCAACAGCCAGTCGAGAAGGCGGCAAAGGAACTGGTTGAGCTAGTGCTCGAACTGGGTGCCGGCCGGCTAACCGACAGCCACCTCGCTCAGGCGCAACTAGTACAAAAGCGCTTTAGCTGGATTTAGTGGTCTAGCCCGACGCGGTGGTGAATCCACTTCATCCACTTTGGTGCCCACCAGTTCAGGTCGCCGAATAGGCGCATGAGTGCCGGCACCAACAAGGCACGGATGATGGTTGCATCGAGCAAAATCGCGAATGCAATTCCGAGGCCGAGCATCTTCATAATGGTCACACCAGAAGTTGCAAACGCGATGAACGAAAATGCGAGCACGAGCGCGGCGGCTGTGATGATTCGACCCGAACGCTGAAGGCCAACCGCAACCGAATCGATTGTCGAGAGCCCAGCGTCGTGCTGTTCCTTAATTCGACTCAGCAAGAACAACTCGTAGTCCATCGAGAGCCCAAACACGACAACTGCGATTAGCACAAGCGACGATGTGTCGATGCTTCCGGTCACATAGAAATCACCGAGCAGCCACTTTAGATTTCCGTCAATAAAGACCCAAGTCAAGAAACCAAAAGTCGCACCGAGCGAAAGAATGTTTAGCACGACTGCCTTGATTGGAAGAATTACCGAACCGGTGAACAAGAACATCAACACGAGCGTGAAGGCGATAATCCAAATCATTACACTTGGCAAATTGTTCACGACACCATTTTGCGAGTCTGTGTAAATTGCGGCAGAGCCTCCAACCAACACGTCGTGCCCTGGCATATTGAGTTTGCGAATTTCGTTAGTCAAGTTTTGTCCGTCGGGTGAACGCGGCTCGACATCGTGCACGGCCTGAATTCTTTGATAGCCGTTCTTTGCATAGCTTGCGAACATCGGAGCGTAACCCTGATCGATTACACCGGCCTGCGCAATTCCGGCAACGCTCTGCACGCGAATGATGTGCGGCAACTTCGATAGCTTCACTACGTAATTGAGAATGTCTCCAGAGGCTGCGCCCTTCACCACGATCTCAATCGGGCTTCCCTCACGACCGCTAAAACGCTCGCGAATTACGTTGTTAGCAATTACCGCGCGACTGTTCTGCGGCAGAATTCGATCGTCCACTTGACTGAACGAGATGTTGCTGGCCAGGCTCATCAAGGCTCCCAGCCCGATTAGAGTAACCAGCGAGATGGCTAGCGGGCGGTGCATAACGAAGCGAGCGGTCGAACCCCAGAGCCCTTTGTCTCTGGTCTTTGGCACTTTGCGGCCGAGTCTGAACTTATTGACGTTGTCGCCGATTAGCGCGAGCATCGCCGGCAACGCAATTAGCGCTGCAGCGATAGACAACAACACAACAACCACTCCGCCGAGCGCGAATGACTTGAGGTAGTACTGCGGAAAGAAACCGAGCGAAGCGAGCACGATTGCAACGGTTAGTCCGCTAAACAAAACTGTGCGGCCCGCGGTGTTTACGGTGGTGACCACCGAATCGTGAACGCTATTGTTTTTTGCGCGCTCTTCTCTAAATCGGTTCACCATCAAAAGCGCATAGTCGATTCCGAGACC
>CANGGA010000085.1 GCA_947453285.1 Microbacteriaceae bacterium
ATGCGTTCACGCTTTCGAATGGAGCTTGGCTTGGCGTTGACGTCTCGAAGAATGCTGAGTGGTTTATCGAACACCAACTCGAAGACGGCGGCTGGAACTGCGAGTGGGAAAACGGTGCCACCATTTCTTCGGTGCACTCAACCTTGAATTCGCTAATCGGTTTGCTCGACTATGAAATTCGAGTTGGCAGCAACGAACTAATTGCAGCGGCGCGAAAGCGCGGCGAAGAATATCTTTTGCAACGAAACTTAATGTTCAAACTTTCGACCGGCGAACAAATCGCGCCTTGGGTCACCGAATTCATCGCACCTGCGCGCTGGCGCTATTCGACACTTCGAGCACTCACCTATTTCATGGATGCGCGAAACTTCGATGGCGATGCGATTGACTCGCGAATTGAGCAGGCCATCGAAAGTGTGCGCAAGCGAGAAAACGAAAACGGACGCTGGATCAACGACTGGGTTGAAAAGGGCGCCGTTTGGGTTGAGGTCGATGCGCCAATCGGCGAAGAGTCGAAATGGAATACGTATTACGCGACGCGCGTGCTGAATTGGTTTGACTCAGCCAGCTAGCGCTACTTCTTTTTGAAGATTGCCTTCAGCCTTGCCACGATTTTCTCTAGACCCTGCATGCCCTGCTTGTTTAGTTCTCGAGCCCACTCGATTTCAAGAGCGAGAACAGAAAGCCCAAAGAAAATAAATAGCAGACCTGGGCCAGGAGTAACCATCATGATCAGGCCGAGAATCAACAGGATGAACCCGATCACCATGGTCAGACCCCATCGAACCGGGTGCGGCAACTTAGCCAGTAGGTTCTTGAGCTTCTCCATGTTTCTAGTGTCGCACGGCCTAAGGGTTGCGACGAATGCTGATGATTAGGCTGGCCACACCGAGCAGAACCGGTATGCCACCCAAGACCACACTGCTGCCGTTCATCAGGGTGAGGCCCAGCCAGAAGCCTGATGCCATGGCTATGAATGAAAAGACGCGAGAGACGATTATGGCTATGCGATTGCTCGTCCAGGCCAGAGCCAGCGCGATCACGCCAGAGCCATAGATAGTAATAAGTAGCACTGTCACGAGTGCGGCCAAGCTCTCCATAATTGCGTCCATTCTTCGGTGGTGCTTTGAGATTACCGCCGAAACCAAGACAGTATGTTTGACGGGTGATTAATTCAATTTTCGTGAATTTGCCGGTCAAAAGCCTCAAGGCTTCAGTCGATTTCTTTGCTGCCCTTGGCTTCAAGTTCAACCCGCAATTCACCGACGAGACTTCGACCTGCATGCTTGTTGGCGACAACATCTATGTCATGTTGCTTGAGCACGAAAAATTTCAGGGATTCATCAGCAAGCCAATTGCGCCATCATCGAGCAACGAAGCAATCTTGGCGTTCGGCCTCGATTCGGCCGATGAGGTTCGCGAGATGACCTCTAAAGCGTTCGAACTTGGGGCACGAAAGTTGAACGAGCCTCAAGATTTGGGCTTCATGTTTAGTTGGGGCTTCGAAGATCTAGATGGCCACCTCTGGGATCTCTTCTGGATGAACTCAGAGCACGTCGAATAATGAGCTCGTACTGGCTCTTCGCAACCATTTGGTTTGTCGCAGCAGCCACCCCAGGCGCAGACACCATGCTTCTGCTGTCAACATCGCTATCTACCGGATGGAAATCTGCGGTTCCAATTTCGCTTGGAATTTCTTCGGCCAAAATTATCTTGCTAACTGCGGCGTTCTTTGGGCTCTCGGCATTGCTCACTGCCGCGCCACAACTTTTTGTAATTCTTAAAATATTCGGTTGTGCATTTTTGCTCTGGCGAGCGTTGCAACTTTGGCGGGCAAAGCAATTGAAACCACAAAAGAGCGGCACAAATTTTCTTGCAAACTTTTCACTAGCCTTCTCGGTTGGAGTAAGCAACCCGCAGGCGCTGCTGTTTTACATCGCGGTCGTCCCTCAGGTTAGCCAGAGCACGAACCCCTGGGTACTGAACGCAATCATCCTGGTTGGTTTCAGTTTGATTAGCGCGTTCTACATTTTGTTGGCAAAACCGCTAAGCGTTTGGATTCAGCGCGGCAATCACCAGCACCTCGTGAATCGAATCGTGTCGGTGATTTTTGTAGTTCTCGCGCTAACCATCGCCTTGCGTTAGAGGTTCGACCCATCTAACTACTTCTTAGAGAACCAGGGAATAAGGGCACTGACTCGCTTTTGATAATCGCGATACTCCGGATACTTCGAGATCGAGATCTGCTCGGTGAATCTGGTTGAACCCGCGAAAAGCGCTGTGAGCAAGGCTGCACCAACCCAGTTCGTTGAGGTAAACCCGACCTGAATAACAGCGAAAAGCAAAACCACCCACCACTGCGAAACTTCGGCAAAGAAGTTTGGGTGGCGACTAAAGGCGAAAAGCCCCTTGGTTAGAAAGCCTGGCTCAACCTTTCGCCCGGCCGCCACCTCAGACTTCTTGTGCTGGTGAAAGTTCCACTGCTGTTGGTCTGCGATGGTCTCGTAGCTCAGGAGGCTCAAGAAAAGGGCCGCGGCAGCTATGTCTGCTGGCGACAACGAAGACCGGTTCAGCAGCAGGTCGTTCATGGGCATGACAATCAGCAAAAGCAATACGTTTTGAAAGATCACGATGAAGCCGATGTTGAACACCTGATATTGCCAAGGCTTCATCTGCTTTCGCAAAACCTCCCAGCGATAGTCCTCTCCGCCAGGGCGATATCCGCCCTTGCGCGCAAAGTTGAAGGTCAACCTCGCTGCCCAGAGCGTGATCAGAGACGCGATGAGGTTTAGGCGGGCATCCGTGAAATTTGCACCGGATGCAAAAACCCAGGCGTACAACGCAGGAACGACCGACCAAATGCGGTCGACCCACGATGTATCTTTTGTCGGAATGCTAAGTAGCCAGGTGAGTGCGCAAGTTACCGCGAGCACCCACAGGTTTGTCTGGACCGCTGACATTTGGAAACTCTTGCGAGTGTTCTAGTTGTTAGCGGCCAACAACGGTGCAAGAACGCCAGAGAATACCTGCCATGCAAGCAAAGTCTTAGCTACCAAGCTGAGCGTGATGTATGAACGCTCGCCCTGAAGGTAACTTGCCCACTTGCCGACCTGACGGTATTGCAACCACTGGTTGATTGCAAAAGTGTTGAACAAAACAAAAATGGTGACGATGATGACGACAACGAAACCTGGAACCTCTGCATCGTTGGTTGAGCCTGGCTGCAAAGTGTTCAACATAACCGCAAACCAAGGCACGATTCCGACCATTGATCCGAAGATGAATGGCAACAACTTCTTGGTGCCTGGCTTTTCATACTTCTCTTGAAGTGCGCCGAACAGAATCATTGCTGCGTTGACGGCGAAAATCGAAACCAACGCGCTGAAGTCGGTAACTCCGGTTAGCTGAGCAATCAAGAAAATCATGATCGACGAGCTGAGTGAATACTCGGTCCATCTGAAGTAGTTGTGGTTCGCTAGCAAGCCATTCTTGTAGCGAGCGAAGAAGGCTGGGCTTGCCACCAAGAAGTGGAAGATTGCGCTTAGCAACAAGAAGCCAACCAAGCCGTAGCCCATGTTCACATCAAAAAGCTTTACGTGCTCTGCCGGAATCGGCGAGCCCGGTGGGCCTGCCATGTAGTCGGCAGTAACCGGAAAATTCGCCTGCGCATCGAGAGCAGTGATGATCGCAATCATGGCGATTGCCTGGCCCAGGTGGGCTATTGCGGCAACGATGTTATAGGTGCGAAGACGTTTGATCTGAGACTCTGTGTCTCGAACTTGCTTAGCCATTTTCTCCCCTTTGAGGTGTGCTGTTATCGCCAGTCTAGGCTTATAGGGTCTCGAAAGGACTTACCGTGTCATACAAAGTTGATTTCAAGGATGTCTCGACAATCGGGCTAGAGTCTTCACCCTATGCCGAAGCTTTGGCTGGGCTTCGCGCCAACGAGGCTCGCTATTTCAAGAACCACTACGACGTTGAATTCGTTACTAAGCCAGCAGACAAGGCTGCCAAGTTGGTGAAGTATGTCGCCAAGGTATTGCTTGAACGCGACATCGTAATCGCGTCAAAGCCGCTCGAGACCACAGAGATGATGATCGACACGGTTCGATGGACATACATTTTCTTTGAAAGCGGCTTGGCCGTGAACGTTCTTTATGACACAGAGCCTGGAGGAAAGCGCGCGGTTGGCTTCAAGCTGTCAATGGGAATGCCGATTCCCGATGAACTTGCAACCAAGTTCAAGTTCGCTCGCCAGAAGTCAAAACTCGCGGGTGAAATTCGCGGCAGCTACTTCGTGGTTAAGGGAACTTATTAGTCGACGCGCAGCATCAACATGTATTGACCGCCGCCAGGGTTTATCTGCGTCGAAAAACTTAGGTCGGGTGCGAATCGAGAAAGCCGGTCGATCAACCACACGCTAGCTTGCTCGGCATCAGTCTCAGACGAACAGCGGGCGACCAGTTCGCTACCGCCCTTGCGAGAGAGCCTTTCGACGGTTTCAACAATTGGTGCCGGTTCGGCAACCAACAGCTCAGCAGCCCATGCAACAACCGGAGCTATCTTGC
>CANGGA010000086.1 GCA_947453285.1 Microbacteriaceae bacterium
ATTGCGGTCACGCCCGCATCAACCATGGCCGCCATGCAGAGATCCCAGCGAACCGGGCTCGACACCTGCTTTACAAGTAATTCGACGAAATCAGATCCAGAAGAAATAGCTCGCCCACCTGCGTTTGTCCAAAGAGTAGTCTCTGGGTCGCTCGCGGTTACTCCAGATGCATATTCTGCAAGTTTCGCAACCGCAGGCTGCATGTATCTCGTGTGAAAGGCGCCGGCAACCTGAAGCGGAATAACCCGAGAGCCCGCCGGAGCATTGGCCTGAAGTTCGGCAATCGCATTAGCCGAACCTGCGGCAACAATTTGCCCGCCGCCGTTGTAGTTGGCCGGTTCTAGATCTAACGAGCGAAGCACATCTTCGATTGTCGCCTGTTCGCCGCCGACGATTGCTGCCATCGATGTTTTTTCGAGCGCAGCGGCTTCTGCCATCGAATCTCCACGTCGCTTAACGAAATTGATTGCTGTCGCCGAATCGAAAACGCCTGAGATTGCGGCAGCCGTAATCTCACCAACCGAGTGGCCGGCAACTCCTGCGACTCCAAACTCCGCAGCGCGCATCCCGTTGAATAGGGCAGCAGCCGCAGCGATTCCAGCAGACACGATCAGCGGTTGAGCAATTGCAGTGTCGCGAATGGTGTCGGCATCACTGATGGTTCCGTGCTTGATTAGGTCGATTCCAGAAGCGCTCTGCATAGACTCGATTGCAGATTTAAACTCTGCGATTTCAAGCCAAGGCGAAAAGAAGCCTAGGGTTTGAGCACCCTGACCTGGGCAGACGATTGCAATCATTGGTGGTTATGCCTCGCCACCGGCAGAACCCGAAGTTCCCGCTGTCACATCGTGAAGACGGTAACGCTCGATTGCCTGGGCTGGAGCATCTGGTGACATCTCACCGCGTTCGACCAGTTGCTCTAGAACGCGAACCACAATCGATGGACCGTCGATCTTAAAGAAGCGTCGAGCGGCTGCGCGGGTGTCTGAGAAGCCGAAGCCGTCTGCGCCGAGTGTTGCGTAGTCGCCAGGAACCCAAGGGCGAATCTGGTCTTGCACTGCGTGCATGTAGTCGCTCACGCCCAAGAATGGACCCTTGGCTTCAGCAAGTTTGTGGGTCACGTAGGCGTCTGGCACCTCTGCTCCAGGGTTCAAGAACTTGAACTCGTCGCGCTTCAATCCGTTTCTGCGAAGTTCGTTCCATGAGGTAACCGACCAAATGTCTGCCGATACGCCCCAGTCATCCTGCAGCAATTTCTGAGCTTCGTAAGCCCATGGCACTGCGACACCCGAAGCCAAGATCTGTGCCTTGTGCCCTTCGAAGTGGTTTTCGCTGACGCGGTGAATTCCACGGATGATTCCGTCGACGTCAACGCCTTCTGGTTCTGCTGGGTGAACTATTGGTTCGTTGTAAACGGTTAGGTAGAACAGAACGTTTGGGTCCTTGTGAGTTCCGCCATACATGCGATCGATTCCGTGACGGATGATGTGTGCGATTTCGTAACCGTATGCAGGGTCATAAGAAATGACCGCGGTGTTTGTCGATGCGAGCAATGGCGAGTGGCCATCTGCGTGCTGAAGACCTTCACCGGTAAGCGTGGTTCGACCCGCTGTTGCACCAATCATGAATCCACGAGAAAGCTGATCCGTTGCTGCCCAGATTGAGTCAGCTGTGCGCTGGAATCCGAACATCGAATAGAACACGTAGAACGGAATCATGGGCTGACCCTGAGTCGCATAGCTGGTCGCTGCCGCAGTCAGTGCAGCAATCGAACCCGCTTCGTTAATTCCGGTGTGCAGAATTTGTCCGGCTGGTGACTCTTTGTAGGAAAGCAACTGGTCGCGGTCAACCGACAGGTAGTGCTGACCGTTCGGGTTGTAAATCTTTGCAGTTGGGAAGAAGGCATCCATGCCGAATGTGCGAGCCTCATCTGGGATGATCGGCACAATTCGGTCTCCAAATTCCGGAGTGCGCAGAAGGTCTTTCATCAATCGAACGAACGCCATTGTGGTGGCAATCTCTTGAGTTCCAGAACCGCCCTTCGCTATCTTGTATGCATCTTCGCTAGGAAGCTTGAAGTCGACATACTTGCTGCGACGCTCTGGCAGGTAGCCACCGAGTGCGCGTCGACGCTCGTGCATGTACTGAATTTCTGGAGCGTCTTGTCCAGGGTGGAAGTATGGCGGCTGGTACGGGTTTTCTTCTAGTTGCGCATCCGTGATCGGAATGCGAAGTTCGTCTCTGAAGCCCTTGAGGTTTTCGAGAGTTAGCTTCTTCATCTGGTGAGTCGCGTTGCGGCCCTCGAATGACTTGCCGAGGCTGAAGCCCTTGATGGTCTTGGCCAAAATAACCGTTGGCTGACCCTTGTGCTCGACTGCTGCCTTGTATGCGGCATAGACCTTGCGGTAGTCGTGTCCACCGCGCTTGAGTCCCCAGATTTCGTCATCTGTCATGTTCTCGACGAGCTTGGCAGTGCGTGGGTCGCGACCGAAGAAGTTTTCGCGCACGAATGCGCCGTCTTCGGTTTTGTAGGTCTGAAAGTCACCATCCGGCGTCTTGTTCATCAAATCAACAAGTGCACCATCGTGATCGTTAGCAAGAAGTGAATCCCACTCGCGTCCCCAAACGACCTTGATGACGTTCCAGCCGGCGCCCCTGAAGAAGCTCTCTAGCTCTTGGATGATTTTTCCGTTGCCTCGAACCGGACCATCAAGTCGTTGCAAGTTGCAGTTGACAACGAAGGTCAAATTATCAAGTTGGTCGTTTGCCGCCAACTGCAGTGCACCGCGAGACTCGACCTCGTCTAGTTCTCCGTCGCCAAGGAATGCCCAGACGTGTTGCTCGCTGGTGTCTTTGAAACCTCGACCGGCTAGGTAGCGGTTGAACTGTGCTTGGTAAATTGCGTTGATCGGGCCGATACCCATCGAAACAGTCGGAAACTGCCAGAAGTCTGGCATCAAACGTGGGTGCGGGTAAGAAGATAGTCCGCCACCCGCGTGCGACTTCTCTTGTCTGAATCCGTCGAGTTGGCTTTCGCTCAAACGGCCCTCTAGAAAGGCGCGAGCGTATGGGCCAGGTGATGCGTGTCCCTGAATGAAAATCTGGTCGCCGCCACTTGCGTGATCTTGACCTTTGAAGAAGTGGTTGAAGCCGACTTCATATAGAGAGGCAGATGAGGCGAAGGTCGAAATGTGTCCGCCGACACCAATGCCAGGACGCTGTGCGCGGTGCACAAGCATTGCCGCGTTCCAGCGCATCCATGCTCGGTAGCTGCGCTCGATCTTTTCGTCGCCAGGAAATTCGGCTTCGTTTTCTGGCGCAATGGTGTTCAGGTAGTCGGTGGTTGGAATCGAAGGCACGTTGAGTTGCATTTCGTGCGAGTGACGAAGCAGATTCAGCATGATCTCGCGGGCTCGTCCTCGGCCGTGCACTCTGGCAACGGCGTCGAGTGACTCAAGCCACTCGCGAGTCTCTTCAGGGTCTTGGTCTGGAGTGTTGACCGCGAATGCATCCTGGTTATTAATTGACACCGACATCCTCTTTCGTGGGGGATGGAACTGCTTCGGCTCGGATTTGAGCCAGTGCCAAGTTTATTCTGAGATTTCAGGGAAGTTTTGCCAGAGCACTAAGGTTTCAATCAGTAATCCAAATATCGAGAAAGCGACCAAATGTCTCTACTTATCGGCGATGCCGCCCCAGACTTTGCACTTGTCAACCAATTCGGTGAAACCGTTTCACTAAGCGATTTTGCGGGCAAGAAGCCTGTCGTTTTGGTGTTCTACCCGCTGTCTTTCTCGGGAATTTGCACCGGTGAGCTTTGCGAGCTGCGCGACAATTTTGACCGCTTCGACCGCGAGAATGTTGAGCTGCTAGCCATCTCGGTTGACAGCAAGTTTGTTCAGAAGCAGTTCGCCGAGCACGAGGGCTACAAGTTCTCGGTTCTTGCCGACTTTTGGCCTCACGGCGCAGTAGCTAAGCAATACGGGGTATTTCTCGAAGAAGCCGGCATCTCTAACCGCGCAACCTTCGTGATCGACAAGAATGGCAACCTAGCGGCCAAATTTATTACCGCCCCGGGTCAGGCGCGCAACCTTGACGAATACGACAAGGCTCTGGCCAGCCTTCACGCCTAGCCACAGAGTTTGTTAGAAACGCACCTCTCGTATTAGGCTTTGACGCAGAGGGCCTTTAGCTCAGTTGGTAGAGCGCCACGCTTACACCGTGGATGTCATCGGTTCGAGCCCGGTAGGGCCCACTGTTCTCATAAGAGACTATGAATGCCGCGTCAGAAATGGCGCGGCATTAGTATTTTCGGTATGACTAACCCCTTCGAGCCACCTCAGCGGCTTGCCCTGGGCGATGCCGATTTGGCGGCTGCGCTCGAACTAGCCAGCCAGGGTTCAGACGGCGCCCTAGGCGCTATGGCCTTGCTCGAAGAGCAATCGCAACTGCGCTCACAAGACGCCGAGAACTACGTGCGTTGGGTTC
>CANGGA010000087.1 GCA_947453285.1 Microbacteriaceae bacterium
GGCCAAGCGCGATCGGGTGCTCGGGGCTATCCGTGAGACATATAAGAGTCACGGATACCAAGAGATCGAAACTCCGGCCCTCGAAGACCTCAGCCGCCTGACCAGTGGTCAGGGTGGCGACAACGAGAAGCTTGCCTACCGAGTCATGAAGCGCGGCGAAGAGCTTGAGCGCGCACTTGCCGACACTAGCGAAAAAGACAACCTTGCTGACCTCGGTCTGCGCTTTGACCTGACTGTTCCGCTAACTCGCTACTACGCCACTAACGCAGCCAAGCTGCCTCGAGTTTTCAAGGCCATTCAAACCGGGCCAGTATGGCGTGCCGAGCGCCCGCAAAAGGGTCGCTATCGCCAATTCGTTCAGTGCGACATCGACATCATCGGTGACTCATCGGTTCTTGCAGAGATTGACCTGCTGGTTTCATCGCTTGATGCGTTGGCTGCGATTGGCATCACGGATGCCACAATTCGTGTGAATCACAGAATTTTGTTGGCCAACCTGCTCGATGGGTTGGGTGTGCCAGAGGATGGACGCGGTTCGGCCATGATCATCATCGACAAGCTCGACAAGATTTTTGCCGAGGGAGTGGTTGCCGAGCTAGCCGAGAAGTTTGGCAATTCGGTTTCGTCGGCTGCGCAGGGTTGGCTCGCTGGCTTGAAGGCTGACCTGAGCGTTCCCGCTGAGTTGGCAGACATCTTTGCTGCTGTTGAGGTTCGTCACCCGGGCAAGCTTCGCTTCGACCCAACTTTGGTTCGCGGCATGGGTTATTACACCGGCTCGATCTTCGAGATCGAACACCCGGGCTCTGGCTCGTCAATCGGTGGCGGCGGTCGCTATGACGGAATGGTTGGCCGCTGGACGGGCACCGACGTTGCAGCCGTTGGCATCTCGATTGGCTTCGAGCGTGTGGTTGATTTGGTGCCAGACACGGATGCCGGTTTCGACGGGGTAGTGCTCGTGCTCGACGATGAGTCGCAGCCGGTTATCGCGCACGCGCTCGCGGTGCAAAAAGATTTGATTGCCGCCGGTCACGCGGTGCGCCTCGAGCAGCGCCCGAAAAAGCTCAACCTTCTGCTCGATGCGCTGGCCGAACAGGGCTTCAGCTCTTGGGCGGCAGTCGACGGCTCAGGCTCATCGCTCGAGCTCAAGCCTCTCGCTTAGCTGCCGCACGTTATTCACAATCGCGACCTTGCGGTGAGGTGCTCACAGATTTCATTTACTTTGATTGCTTCAATTTCGCTCGGGCTAATTTCTTGGCATGCAACCAGAATGGCGAATTTTCTATCTTGACGAAGTTGCGTTTGCAAAATTTCTACAGCGCTACAACCGCGCGATGCAAGGTCGAATTGAACGCTACATTGTCGAAAAATTCACCGCACTGGGTTTAGATGCTGTGGCCGACGGTTCGGCTCGACCATTGGGGCAGGGTCTCTATGAGTTGAAAGTTTCATTCAGGCCCGAGGTCGAGATACGCGTGTTCTTTGCGTCTCAGGGCAACAGAGAGATCGTCATTCTTTCTGCCTATGACAAGAAGAGTAATGACTCGAAAAACTGGCAAAACGTTCAAATTCAGGCTGCGAGACGCCTACTCAAGTCGATTGATGAAAAATAGGATATAGCCCATAATGATTACCATGACCAAGAAACTAATGTCAGCCGAAGAGTTCCGGGCAAAGTATCTCAACGACGATGACCTGACAGCCGATGAGAAAGCTGAGCTCGCCGAGTGGACCAGCAACCTTAAGCGCAATCTAAAGCGCGCGAAGGTATTCATCGACGCGCGCCAAGCAAAAGGGCTCACCCAGACACAGCTGGCCGAACTCGTGGGCATGAATCAAGCCGAGATCTCGAGACTCGAGGGCGAAAAGGGCAACCCTCGGCTGAGCACTCTTCACAAGATTTGCGACGCATTGGATCTTGAAATCACCTTTCAGCCGGTCAGCCGCTAACGGCAACAGCGGCTCTGGCAACTAAACTTGAGCCGAATACAACGAAGTTTTTGGCCCGTTCTGGGCACTTTCAGATAAATCAGCACCACTAAATAGGAGTATCCCTTGGCAAAAATCGACGCAGTCGGCGCACGCGAAATTCTAGACAGCCGCGGCAACCCAACCATCGAGGTTGAGATCATTCTCGAAGACGACGCGTTCGGTCGCGCAGCTGTTCCATCAGGTGCATCAACCGGTGCGTTCGAAGCTCACGAGCAGCGCGATGGCGACAAGGGTCGCTACCAGGGCAAGGGTGTTTTGGGTGCAGTGCACGCAGTTCTCGACGACATCGATGCAGCCCTAACCTACCTCGACGCGGCAGACCAGCGTCTAATCGACGAGACCATGATCAAGCTCGATGGCACCGCAAACAAAGAGCGTCTAGGCGCTAACGCGATTCTTGGTGTTTCACTCGCAAACGCACGCGCCGCTGCCGAGTCGGCAGATCTTCAACTGTATGAATACCTCGGCGATGGCAAGGGTGTAACCCTTCCGGTTCCGCTTATGAACATCATCAACGGTGGAGCACACGCTGACACCGGCGTTGACATTCAGGAGTTCATGATTGTGCCGCTAGGCGCCGAGACTTTCAGCGAAGCACTTCGTTGGGGTGTTGAGGTTTATCACAACCTAAAGGGCCTTCTTCACAGCAAGGGTCTTTCAACCGGTCTTGGTGACGAGGGTGGTTTCGCACCTGAGTTGCCAACCAACGTTGCTGCGCTTGAACTAATTTCAGAGGCAGTTGCAAAGTCGGGCTACACCCTCGGCAAAGACATCGCACTTGCGCTTGACGTTGCTGCAACCGAGTTCTTCAACGAGGCAACCGGCACTTACAAGTTCGAAGGCAAAGAGCGCACCACCGACGAGATGATTGCTTACTACGCAGACCTCGTTGAGCGCTTCCCACTAGTTTCAATCGAAGACCCACTAGCCGAGGATGACTGGGCTGGCTGGACATCAATGACCGCGCAGCTCGGTGACAAGGTTCAGCTAGTTGGCGACGACCTATATGTGACCAACCCTGCACGCCTGCAGAAGGGCATCGACGAGAAGGCCGGCAATGCCATTCTCGTGAAGGTCAACCAGATCGGAACCCTAACTGAGACCCGCGACGCCGTTGAACTAGCGCAGAGCAAGGGCATGAAGGCAATCATCTCGCACCGTTCGGGCGAGACCGAAGACACCTTTATTGCTGACCTAGCCGTGGCAACCAACGCCGGCCAGATCAAGACCGGTGCGCCTGCACGAAGCGAGCGCGTTGCGAAATACAACCAGTTGCTTCGCATCGAAGAAGAGCTAATGGATGCAGCGGTCTACGCCGGTCGCGACGCATTCCCACGCTTCAAGAACTAAGCGCCACAGAATCTCATGGCACGACGCCCGGTTAGCCGACCTACCTCTCGCAAGCCCGCTGCACCTAAGCGCGCTTCGAAGGCACCAAAGGTTGCTAGCCGGGTTTCGTCATTGGGTGAAGACACCCGCAACTGGATTTCAAGCAACATGGATGCCCGCTCGGCAACCATCCTTGTGATGATCGTGATCGGTGTTTTCACAATCGCGCCAAGCGTGCAAACTTTCTTTAGCTACCGTCAGCAAATTTCTGACATGGCAGCGCAAGTGCAGACCGCGAAAGATGCAGTTGCTCACATGCAAACCGAGCGCAAGCGCTGGGACGACCCGGTCTATGTTCGTTCGCAGGCGCGTGCTCGTTTGTATTACGTTTTGCCTGGCGAGGTTTCATACCTAGTCATGGATGCCGGCAGCGTGAACACCAGCGACACCTCGGGCACCGTCGGCGCGATGCTTTCTGACAAGCGCAACACCGATGTGATCAGCTCATCGATTCGCACAACCGCAGACAACTGGGTTGACGACATCGTCGGTTCGGTAATTCGCGCTGGCATCGAACAGCCGACACCCGAGCCGACGCCGACCCCGAAGAACTAATGCCACTAACCCCCGCAACTGAGAGCGACTGCAAAGTCGTTAGCGCCCAACTTGGCCGCGAGGCTCGCGACATCGTCGCCATCGGCGCGCGCTGCGTCTGTGGCAATCCGGTAGTTGTTCAGACCAAGCCGCGCTTGGCCGACGGAACTCCGTTTCCGACTGTTTATTACCTAACTCATCCGGGGGCGACCGCCGCCGTCTCAACCCTCGAGGCGACCGGGTTGATGGTTGAGTTGCAAGACCGCCTCGCGGTCGATGAGGCGCTCGCTGCTGCCTACCTGGCCGCCCACAATGCCTATATTCAAGACCGAGATGTGGTCGCGGCCGACTGTGGGCTCAAGCCGGTCGACGAGATCTCAGGCATCTCGGCCGGCGGAATGCCGGTTCGCGTGAAGTGCCTGCACGCTTTGGTTGGCCACTCGTTGGCTGCCGGCCCAGGGGTAAACCCAATTGGCGATATCGCCCTTGAACTTTGCAGCTGGTCA
>CANGGA010000088.1 GCA_947453285.1 Microbacteriaceae bacterium
ACGACGACAACGATCAAACCAATTAGCGAGTAAAGGCCGATTCGCAACATCTGAGAGTCGGTTGCGCCGAACAGTCGAACGAATGCTCCGACGAGTGCGTCACCACCAACCCATACCGAAATCGAATAAAACGCGATTGCGGTTAGCAGCGATAGAAATGAGCCGGCGATACGTCCGCGAACACCGAGGTGCGCACCAGACGAAACTGCGTTGTTGGTTCCGGTGCGAGGGCCGAAGATTCCCATCGGCATCAAGAACAGGGTGCCAACCAAGACACCTAGAACTACCGAGCCAACGCCTTGCCAAAACGAGAGGCCGAATGCGATTGGAAAAGTTCCGAGAAGAACGGTTGCGAAGGTGTTTGCCCCACCGAACTGAATTCGGAACAAGTCCCAAGGGGTTGAGGTGCGGTCTGCGTCTGGAATCGTATCGATTCCGAAGCCTTCGATTTCAGTGATCTTCGGCTTTGCGTTCTGAGCTACGTTGCTCATGCTGATCCTTTCGATAAATGCGACACTGCATTTCTTATGGGAATGCTATTCCCCTCTTGACCAATAGGCAATAATTTCTTCTTATGAAGATAGTTCGTGTCGTAGACCTCTCCCATCCGGTTACCGCTGAAACACAGGTCTACCCGGGCGACCCTGTGCCACACCTAGAACAGCACTCGACCATCGAGCGAGACGGCTTCAATTTGATGAGCATTTCGATGGGTAGCCAGTCAGGAACCCACGTAGACGCCCCCTACCACTTCGACAACGACACTAAACGAATCGATGAGGTTGCGCTTGACCTATTTATAGGTGCCGCGACCGTCCTTGACTGCGGCGATTTGGCAGCTCGAGAGGCCGTGACCATTGAATCGCTCGGAGCACAACTCGACAAAGTTCAGCGTGGAGACATCGTGCTCTTCAAAACCCGATGGAGCCGCTTCTATGGCACCGTCGAATACTTCAACAATCCATATCTCGATGCAAAGTTGGTCAGCCTTCTGCTTGATCGCGGTGTGCTCACTTTTGGGCTCGATGCAATCAACATCGATGAAACACCGGATGACACTCACGAGGGTGTCGGGTTTCCGGCTCACCACCTAATCGCCAAGGCCGGCGGAGTGATTTGCGAAAATCTCACCAATCTTGACGCAATTGACTTCGAACGACCGATGGTGTCGATTCTTCCGATGAAATTTATTGGAATCGATGGCGCACCGGTTCGCGCGGTGGCATTGCAGGTAGAGCAGTAATGTCACTCGCGAAAAAAGCTGAGATCCCGATCGGCGGGCGCATCCGTGCCACTCGCCTTGCTCGTGGATTGACGCTCGGTCAGGTGGCCGCAGCTGCAGGTTTAACCGAGGGCTTCGTTAGCAAACTCGAACGCGATCAAGTTTCGCCTTCGGTCGCATCTCTAGTTGCGGTTTGCGAAGCGCTTGGACTTCGAGTTGGTGAACTTTTTGATGCTCCGGTTAACGCAATTGTGCGCGCAGGCGACGGTGCGCAAATTAACTTCGGCGGAAATGACGCGAAAGAGTTTTTGCTCTCGTCGGGCGATCAGAGCAGCATTGAGGTTTTGCACTCGAAAATTGCACCGGGCGGCTCTGGCGGCGACGAACTTTATGCGCTCAACTGTGAGGTTGAGTTTGTCTTTGTTCTCAAGGGCCAACTCGAGGTCATTCTCGGCCCAGAACATCACCTGCTAAATGTTGGAGACGCTATGACCTTCAGGGGTCGCGACCCACACACCTGGCGAAACCCAACCAAAGAGCCAATCGAAGTGCTTTGGGTTATGTCGCCAGCCCCATAGCCTTAGCAAACAAACCAAAGGAAACCATGACTTCTCTAACTGGCTGCAATGTCCTTGTAATCGGCGCAACGGGCGGGCTTGGCGCGCAGTTTGCAGCACAACTTTCGGGGGCCGGCGCATCCGTGATTTCGGCAACGAGCGAAGACGTGAATCTTGAGAGTTCTGCTTCGATTCAAGGTTTTTGTAATTCGCTTCTCGTCTCTGGCGCAGCGATTGATGGGATCGTCCTTGCAGCTGGTTTGGTTGCCTTCGGTTCGATTGCCGAAACGCCTGCGGCCGTGACAGAGCGATTGACAAGAGTTAACTTTTTGGGTCAAGCCGAATTGGTTAGCGCACTGCTGCCAGCATTAACCAAGTCGCAACTTTCGCCATTCGTGGTTTCAATTTCTGGCGTGATTGCCGAGAGCCCAATGGCTGGTCTTGCAGCTTATTCGGCAAGCAAGACGGCAATGCACGGATACGCAACCGCGGCCGCACGTGAATTGCGCAGAGCTGGCGTTCGCTGGATCGACGCTCGCCCTAGCCACACCGAAACGGGTTTGGCAGGTCGAGCAATTTTTGGTCAGGCTCCGGCATTCGGCGTCGGCTTGCAACCGGCCGCTGTTGTGCAGAGAATCATTGCTGCAATAGAAAACGATGAGAAAGATTTGCCGAGCTCGGCATTCACAAGTTAGGTGTTTAGACTAAAACCATGACCACAATCAAAGTACTTTCGGTCGCAAGTGCGACCAGCCCATTTGCCAAGACCGAGATTGAAGCTCGACCTGTTGGCAACCACGACGTTCGCATCGAGATTGCCTTTTCTGGCATCTGCCACAGCGATCTTCACCAGGCCCGCAACGAATGGTTCGAGGGCATTTTTCCGATGGTTCCTGGTCACGAGATCTCGGGTCACGTCGTCGAGATCGGCAGCAAGGTAACCAAGCACAAGGTCGGCGACCGAGTCGGCGTTGGCACCATGGTCGGCAGTTGCGGCGAGTGTGAGTATTGCCTAGCCGGGCGTCAAAACGTCTGCCTCAAGGGAAACATTCAGACCTACAACGGCCGCTACTACGACGGCAAAGAGACTTACGGTGGCTACGCTCGCGAGATCACGGTCACCGAAGACTTCGTGCTTAGCGTTCCTGAGGCCCTAGACATGGCCGAGGCGGCACCGCTGCTCTGCGCCGGCATTACCGTATTCTCACCGCTCAAGCGTTGGGGCGCCGCCCCTGGCAAGCGTGTGGCCGTAATTGGCCTCGGCGGCCTCGGCCACATGGCAGTCAAGTTTGCAGCTGCATTTGGCGCAGACGTTTCGGTGCTCGGTCACAGCGAAAGCAAGACTGCCGATGCCCTCTCATTCGGAGCAACCCGCTATTTGAACATCACCGATGTGGCCATGTTCGATCAGTTCGCCAACACCTTCGACATCATCTTAAACACCACCTCGATCAACCTCGATGTCGACAAATACCTCGGCATGCTTCGCGTTGGTGGCAGCCTTGTGAACGTCGGTCTGCCAGGTTCGGATGAAAGCTTCAACCCGTTCAGCTTGATCGCTTCGATGAAGTCAATTTCGGGTTCGAACACCGGCGGCATTGCCGAGACCCAAGAAATGTTGAACTTCTGCGCCGAGCACAACATCGCGGCGACAATCGAAATGGTTGACGCAACCGATTCGAGCGCAATCGACACCGCATATGACCGCATGCACAAGTCAGACGTGCGATACCGATTTGTGATTGACGCCAAGACTATTTAGGCGAACAAAAAGAACCCCCACTCATCGAGTGGGGTTTCTTTTTTCAAAACTAGATGCGCTCGGCCAAACGGTGATAGGCGGCGCTCCACTGCAGTTCCTTGCGGAAGGCACGTAGCTCTGTGTTCTCATCGATGTTCACCAATTCAACCTTGGCAATGCGCGCAAAGTCTTCAATGGTTTCGTTGGTTACCGAGTTAGTAAGCACGGTGTGGTGCGAACCGCCAGCGAGCATCCATGCCTCTGCCGACGCTGCGAGAGTTTGCATTGGCTGCCAGACCGCGCGAGCGTCATGCAAGTTTGGCAGGTATTCGTTTTGCTCAACGATTGGGATTTCGTTCGAAATCATTCTGAAGCGATCGCCCATATCGACCAAGCAGACCACGCGACCGGCTGACGGCTTGGCTGTGAAGACCATGCGCACAGGGTCTTCTTTGCCGCCAATGCCAAGCGGGTGAATTTCGATGCGCGGCTTTTGTGCCGTGATGGTCGGGCAGACCTCAAGCATGTGAGCCCCAAGAATTTTTGCTGGGCCAGGACCGAAGTGATAGGTGTAGTCCTCCATGAAAGAGGTTCCGCCCCCGGCCGGGGTCATGCTCTTCAAGATTGCACCAAGCGCGCTGGTCTTCCAGTCGCCTTCGCCACCGAAGCCATAGCCATCTGCCATCAGGCGCTGCACGGCAAGGCCAGGCAACTGGCGAAGGTCGCCGAGGTCTTCGAAGTTGCTCGTGAAGGCGTTGAAGTCGCCGGCCTCGAGAATCGCACGAAGCGCGATTTCGATCTTTGCGCCGTAGACCAAAGACTCGTGACGAGCACCACCCTTGCGAAGTTCGGGCACTACGTCGTATTCGCGCTCG
>CANGGA010000089.1 GCA_947453285.1 Microbacteriaceae bacterium
CTCGTCAAGTGTTTTCAAGTATGAAATGAATTCGTCGGTGACCTTGCTTAGCGCAATTTCGGTGATGTCAAGCTCATGCTTGCTGATTAGCGAGAGCAGCAGGTCAAATGGACCGTCAAAATTGCCGAGGCTTAGCGAAAAACCGCTGCTGGTTTCGCCAGGCTCGAAAAGGTCAGAACTAGGCAGCGCAGCCACGAGCAATCAACTCTCTCGCTACCGAACGGTAGCTTTCGGCCGCGTCAGACGTTGGCGCATAGGCTGTTATCGGCAATTGGGCAACGGTTGCGTCTTTGAACTTAACCGTGCGTGAAATCTGAGTCTTGAAAACATCATTTGGAAACGCCTCGTAGAGACGATCAAGAACTTCTTTGGAGTGCAGTGTGCGTTCGTGCAAAGTCACCAAGATGCCATCGAGCGCAAGCGCGGGGTTTAGCCGGTCTTTAACCTTGTTGATCTGATCCTTAAGCAGAGCAACTCCGCGAAGCGCAAAGAAGTCGGTTGCCATTGGTATCAGCACGCCGTGAGCCGCAGTGAGCGCGTTGACGTTCAATAGGCCAAGCGATGGTTGGCAGTCGATGATAATCACGTCATACTCGGCAGACACTTTTCGCAGAATATTGGCAAGGATGCTCTCGCGCGCGACTTCATTGACGAGTTCGATTTCTGCTACCGAAAGATCGATGTTTGCCGGGATCAGATCGAGGTTTGCAACCGGAGATTCGCGAATGACTTCATGCGGATCCTTGATTGTGCCCTTCATCAGGTCATAAATGGTCGCAATTTCGCCGGGCACGGCAATTACTCCGAGATGAGTGCTGAGTGCGCCTTGCGGGTCAAAATCTACGACCAGAACTTTTCTGCCATATTCGGCAAGTGCGGCGGCCAGGTTTACCGCGGTCGTGGTCTTGCCAACGCCACCTTTTTGGTTGCACATGGCAATAATTCGGGCAGGGCCGTGGCTGGTGAGTTTTTTAGGTGCAGGAAAACGAGTGTCGACGTCTGTTGACTTTTTGGCCACTTGATTCCTCCCGGGTGAAGTTCAGGTACTAGCCTACCCAACCCTCGGCCGGTCAAAATCCGCGCTATTTCTGGGCTCTAGGGTGTGCCGTGGCATAGATTTCACGCAGACGATCCACCGTGACCAACGTGTAAATCTGCGTGGTCGCCACGGATGAATGGCCTAGAAGCTCCTGAACCACACGCACATCGGCACCACCTTCAAGCAAGTGGGTGGCAAAGGAGTGCCGAAGCGTATGCGGAGAGATTTCTGAGTCGAGTTCTGCCGCGTCGGCAGCATCTGAAATTATTTGCCAAGCCGACTGCCTGCTCAACCTCGAACCCCGTTGGTTCAGGAATAGGGCCGGGGTGCCTTTTCCTAGGGAAACCAGGCCTGGGCGAATTCTCACCAGATATGCGCTCAAGGCCTTCTGAGCGAAGCTACCGACCGGAACGATTCGCTCTTTTGAGCCCTTGCCGAATAACCGAACCAGTGTTGGATCAACCAAATCATCGAGATCGAGATTCACGATTTCGCTCACTCGCCCACCGGTTGCATATAGCAGCTCAAGCAGAGCCCGATCTCGCAGCCTAATTGAAGCGATTGAGTCTGCAGAATCTGGGTCAGGCCCGGCGGCTTCGAGAAGTCTTTCTACTTGATCAAGTGAAATCGCCTTTGGCAATCGTCGTGCCGCCTTTGGCGGCTTGACCGATGCCGCCACATCGGCAGGCAAAATATTCTCTTGCAACAAAAATTTGTGCAGCCCTCTGACAGCGGCAAGCATGCGGGCCACAGAAGACGACGCCATACCGCGACTTTGCGTAAGCGATTGAGCATAGTCGGCCACAATCAGTTCGGTAATCGAGGCAAAAGAATCAATCTCCAGTTTTTCTAGAAATGCACAATACGAAGTCAGATCTCTTCGATAAGCAGAAACAGTGTTCTTTGCCATTCCACGTTCAATGGCCAACTGGCGAAGATACGAATCCACCGATTTTTGCAGTGACACTTTTTAACTCCTGCGCTGCAAGGCAAGCGCCATTATTCCAACCGCCGCGCTCGGGCTCTTGATTTCGCTTTTCAAAACCGCAGAAAGCGCCTGAGAAAAATCAATCCACTCGACAACTAGCTCGCGCTCTTCTCCCTCTTGATGTTCGGGACGACCGACAAATTCTAAACCGCACGCAGAAAACACTCTGATCTTTTCGCTGTTTCCACCGGGGGTCGTATAGAAATCGATTAGCGGCTCTAGCTCGTCTGCTCGATACCCGGTTTCTTCTAACAACTCGCGCTCTGCGGCAAGCACTTCGCTTTCGCCTTCAACGTCGAGCAAACCGGCAGGAACCTCCCAAAGAAATTCACCGACCGGATGGCGGTACTGCCGAATCATGAGAACCTGATCTTGATCATTCATGGCCACGACGGCGACGGCTCCGGGATGCTCGACAAATTCTCGGGTTAACGTTTCGCCGGCGAAATCAAAAACTTCGCGCTTGACGTTCCAAATCATGCCCTCGAAGACAACCTCGCTTGAACTTACGTTCGCAGCGAAAGGTTGGTCTTTAGGCATCGGTTGCCTCAAAGAGCTTGCTTGCCTGCTGGCGCTCTAGAGCGGCAACAATCAGGCCTTTGAATAACGGATGAGCCTTGGTTGGACGTGAACGGAACTCCGGGTGAGCCTGAGTTGCCACGTAATAAGGGTGAACTTCGCGCGGTAGCTCGACATATTCGACCAGGTGATCATCCGGTGAAGTGCCAGAGAAAACCAGACCGGCAGCACCAATTTGGTCGCGGAACGAGTTGTTGACCTCGTATCGGTGACGGTGACGCTCAGAAACTACGTCTGCGCCATAAACCTCAGCAACGATTGAACCCTGCTTCAGTTTTGCCTCGTAGAGACCGAGACGCATTGTTCCGCCCATGTCGCCGGCAGCAAGAATGTCGACCTGTTCAGCCATTGTCGCAATTACCGGATACTTTGCATCTGGATCGAACTCGGTTGACGATGCACCATCGAGCCCAACCATGTTTCGCGCATATTCAATAACCATGCACTGCAAGCCAAGGCAAAGCCCAAGTGTAGGAATCTTGTTTTCACGGGCAAATTTCAAAGCGCCGAGTTTTCCTTCGATACCTCGAACACCGAATCCGCCGGGAATGCAAATGCCGTCAACGTCACCTAGGTGCTCTTTCGCTCCAGCTTCGGTTTCACAAAGGTCAGAGGCAACCCACTTGATGTTCACCTTTGCCTGGTTAGCAAATGCACCAGCGCGAATCGCTTCGGTAACCGAAAGGTATGCATCCGGCAGGTCAATGTATTTTCCGACTAGCGCAATTTTGATCTCGTGCTTTGGTTCGTGAACTGCCTTGAGCACTGGAGCCCAGTGCGACCAATCGACCTCACGAGCTTCAAAACCGAGCTTCTCGACAATGTAGCTGTCTAAGCCTTCTTCGTTCAAGACGGTTGGGATGTCGTAAATGCTCGATGCGTCTGCGGCGTTTACTACAGCCTTAACGTCGATGTCGCACATCAACGCGATCTTATTTTTGATTGAAGCAGGAAGTGCGCGGTCTGATCGACAGACCACTGCATCAGGTTGAATACCAATTGAGCGCAGTGTCGCAACTGAGTGCTGAGTTGGCTTGGTCTTCAGCTCTCCAGAAGGGCCGAGGTATGGAACAAGCGAAACGTGCACATAGAAAACATTGTCGCGGCCAACTTCGTGGCGCACCTGACGCGCGGCCTCTAGAAATGGCTGAGACTCGATGTCGCCAACGGTTCCACCGATTTCGGTGATGATTACATCTGGTGCCGGAGTCTCATGGGCCTGAAGTCTCATGCGGCGCTTAATCTCATCGGTGATGTGTGGAATTACCTGAACGGTATCGCCAAGATATTCGCCGCGTCGCTCTCGCTGAATTACGGTCGAATAGATCTGACCTGTGGTCACGTTGGCCGCCTGCGACAAATTAATGTCTAGAAAGCGCTCGTAGTGGCCGATGTCTAGGTCGGTTTCTGCGCCATCATCGGTAACGAAGACCTCGCCGTGCTGAAACGGGTTCATGGTGCCAGGGTCGACGTTCAAATATGGGTCAAGCTTCTGCATGACTACGTGAAGTCCACGGGCGCTTAGAAGGTTTCCAAGGCTTGAGGCGGTTAGCCCCTTACCTAAAGAGGATGCAACTCCTCCGGTGACGAAAATGTGTCTTGTCTTTGAGGTTTCCATTGCATCGGCCATGGAACTTCAGTTTACTAGAGGCCAGCCGATGCTCTTGCCAACGACATGAGTTCGCCGGCGTGTTCCCTAGCGGTAGCCGAATCGGCCATGCCCGAAAGCATTCTGGCCAGTTCGGCCTGGCGGGCCTCGCCGTCTAAGGTTTCGACGTCAG
>CANGGA010000090.1 GCA_947453285.1 Microbacteriaceae bacterium
ATAGGCAAATTTTACCTTGGCGGTTCGCTTATGGTTTTAGTTGAGGGAATTGGAGTTGCAAGTGGCGAACCCGTTTTTTGAGGGAAAAACACTCTTGGTTGCATTCGAGGGTTGGAACGATGCTGCCGAGGGTGCAAGCGGTGCGTTGCGCCACCTAGTCACTGAGTTAGACGCCGAGTTGGTCGGCGCGGTTGATCCCGAGGACTACTTCGACTTCGCCTTCTCAAGACCTACTGTTTCGAGCGACATCGAAGGTAAACGCGAGATCACCTGGCCTGGCGCTGAGGTGCTTCGGGCTTCGCGCGCCAAGTCTGTTGAGAATCCAAGGCTTGGCGATCTGTATCTTCTGGTCGGCAACGAACCGGCACGTCGCTGGAAGGCATTCACCGCCGAAATCATGGAATACGTCGATGACTGTGAAATCGATCGCGTGATTTTCTTGGGCGCGGTTCCCTCGGATTCACCGCACACCAGACCAATAAAGATTTCTATGTCGAGTCAGAGCGCGCAGATTCGTCAGCAGCTTGCGATTGAGCCGAGCGACTATGAAGGACCGGTGGGCATCATCTCGATTCTTGCGATGGCTCTCGAACAGGCAAGCATTCCTTCGGTAGCTCTTTGGGCTCCGGTGCCCCACTACGTTCACAACTCCCCTTCGCCCAAGGCAATGTTTTCGCTACTGCTCGAGGTTGAGCGACTTCTGGGTTTGCAGTTTGGTCACGGCACTCTCGCCGACGACGCCTTTGAGTGGGAACGCGGAATCGACGAGTTGGCCGAGGCCGATGAAGAGTTGGCCTCTTATGTCACGCAGCTAGAGAGTGCCAGGGATGCGGCCGATGAAAGCGCAGGTAGCGCAGAGTCGCTTGCCAAGGAGTTTGAGCGGTTCTTGGCTCAAGAGGACGGCGAAGCCGAATCAGGCAACTAGCGAACCGTTTACCAGCATCGCAAGAATTGCAACTCCAACAACGACTCGCCAAATCACGAACGGCATGAATGATCCGCGGTTTAAGTAGCGCAGCAAGACAACAATCACCGAGAAGCCAACCGCGAATGAAACCAAAGTTGCAACTGCGGTAGCAACTAGGTCGGCACTGTTCAAATCGCCAACCGTCGTCACGAACTCAAACAAACCGCTGGCAAGCACCGCAGGAATAGCTAGCAAAAAGCTGTAGCGCGCGGCGGCCTGCCTGCTGTATCCGAGCAGGAGTCCCATCGAAATTGTTCCACCCGAACGCGAAACTCCTGGAATCACAGATAGTGCCTGGGCGGCACCAAAGAGCAACCCGTCTGTGGCGGTGATCTTGTCGATTGACTTGGTTTGCTTGGCTACTCGATCCGCAACCGCAAGCACCAAACCAAAGACGATAAGCATTGCTGCGATGACCCAGAGGTTGCGCAGTTGGTTTTCGATTGCGTGTTTGAAAACCAGGCCGACGAAGACCACCGGCAAGCTGCCAACAATGATGAGCCAACCAAGCTTTGAGTCGCGCTTCTTCTCTTCTGTTACGTAGCCTCGGTTCAGAATCGAGCCAAACCAGGCTTTCACTATGCGCACGATGTCTTTGAAGAAGTAAATCAAAACGGCAGCTTCAGTGCCGAGTTGGATTGTTGCGATAAAAGCGGTCAGCTGTGGCTTTGGCATAGCTCCGAGTCCGAGAAGCTGAGTTGCTATCTGAACGTGGGCGCTAGACGAAATTGGCAAAAATTCAGTGAGGCCCTGAACCAGGCCAAGCATTACTGCCGTGAAAATGTTCAATTGATCTCTTCTTCGTTATCGGCAAGCTCAAATGGCAGCCATTCTTCAAATTTCTCGTCGACCGATTCCTCATAGTCGAGGAAGGCATCCTTGAGCACTTCGTACGCTTGCTCAACGGCCGGGTCGTCGTCTCGGCGCTTGCTCGCCATCGCCTCAAGGTGTCGCTCAAGCGCAGCAATCAACTGTTGCAGTGCGATTCTCGGTTCCTTAGCCATAGCCCAAAACTACCTTGCGATTGTTCAATTCGCCAGCAAATTCGCTCTCGCTCGGTCATCGCGCTCGTGATAACATCGAATCTTGTTGCCGAGTTATAACTCGATCACTCGTCCGGGTGGCGGAATGGCAGACGCGCTAGCTTGAGGTGCTAGTCCTCTTCGGGGGGTGTGGGTTCAAGTCCCATTTCGGACACGTAGCTTGAGACAGCTAAACGAAAACCCCGTATCCACATGCGGGGTTTTTCGTTTAAGCGCTATTACTTGCACCTCGATTTAGACTTATAAAGATGACTGAAGATCGAGACACACTTAGTGCGGCTGCCGCCTATGGAATCGACTTCGCCCGCGAACAACTGAACGGCAAGAAGCTTTTGGTGTTGACCGGTGCCGGCATAAGCACCGACTCGGGCATCCCTGACTATCGTGGCGAGGGCCGAGTGGCCAGACACCCAATGACATACGACGTTTTTATGGGCTCTCCCGCCGCGCGCGTTAGATACTGGGCAAGAAGCTATGTCGGTTGGAGTCGAATCGCCGAGGCAAGACCCAACCTTGGCCACCAAGCGATAGCCGCCGCCGAGCGCCACGGATTGATTGAGCAAATAGTCACGCAGAACGTTGATGGACTTCATCAGGCCGCTGGAGCAAAATCGGTAATCGACTTGCACGGCAGGCTTGATCGGGTCATTTGCACCGGCTGCAAGCGCATGATTAAGCGCACTGACATGGATGTTCTGCTTCGCGAATTGAATCCTTCGGTGCGCAAAGACGAACACATCGAATTTTCACCGGATGGCGATGCCGAGATTGAGGCAGCACCAGATTTCAAAATTCCAGATTGCCCGATCTGTTCTTCGATTTTAAAGCCAGACGTGGTCTTTTTCGGAGAGAGCGTTCCCACCGACAGGTCTGAGTTGGCCATGGCCAAACTAGACGCGGCAGACGCTCTTCTCGTTGCCGGAACCTCGCTAACGGTTAATTCTGGAATGCGCTTTGCTCGTGCCGCCGTGAAAGCCGGCAAACCGATCGTGATCGTCAACCTTGGGCCGACCAAGGCAGACGAGCTTGCCCTCGCCAAGATTGAGGCCAATACCTCGCTTGCCCTAGAGAGGTTGCTCCTTGACTAAGACCGTTGTCGGACTTCTGCGCCATGGTCAAACCGACTGGAACATCGATTTTCGCCTTCAGGGGGTAACCGATATTCCCTTGAACGAAACAGGCTTGCGGCAGGCCGAGGTAGCCGCCGACGTGCTCGATGCCGGCGACTGGGATTTCATCGTCAGTTCTCCCCTGACTCGTGCCATGCAGACTGCAGAGATAGTCGCGGCCAAGCTAGAAATTGAAGAAGTGGCAATCGAACAGTTGCTTCTCGAGCGTTCATTTGGAGACGCCGAGGGAATGACCCACGAACAGTGGAAACAGGATTTTCCCGACGGCCTGCCCCCCGGTGGTGAAAGTCTCGAGGTGCTGCGTGCTCGCGCAATATTGTTGCTCGATCGCCTGCTTGAGGTTTATCGAGGCACCCGGGTGTTGACGGTGAGTCATGGCGCACTAATTCGCAAATTGTTGAAGATTGTTAGCGCAGGCGAACTGCCGCTTCTTGGTCAAAGGCTCGGAAACACTTCACTCACGATTTTGGCTCACGATCAATCGGGTTGGCGCGTCGAAGAATATGACCCGCGCTCACTTTCAGATCGACTCGACCCAAAAGGCTAATAGAGGGTCTGAATGGCCTCTAGCAGCTCATCTGCCGAGGCTTCCCAGTTGAATTTTCTAGCCTGCTGAAGGCTTGCCTTGCTCACTCGCATCCACTCGGTTTTCGATTCGATTTTCAAAATGGCCTCTGCGAAAGACTTAGCCGATTCTTGATCGAAGAAGATGCCAGCTTCTGCACCGATTTCTCTGAAGATATCAATGTCGCTGATAATTGCCGGGCAACCTCGACCCATGGCCTCTATGACGGGAATGCCAAAACCTTCGTCGCGCGAGGCTGTTACCAGTGCGATAGCTTCATCGAGCTGCCGCAGATATTCGGCTTCGCTGACTCCGTCGTGAAAGACCACGTTTGCGCCAACCCGCTTGGCAAGATTGCTTAGCTCTGTCTTTCGTTCGCTAGAGATTCGGCTGAGCAGTTGCAACTCGTAGTCTGGCAGAAACCGCATTCCCGAAATCAATGTCTCGACGTTCTTGTAGTCCATGAAGCTACCCATGTAGACCAACTTTTGTTTGCCCGCTGGGCGTTGGTGAGCCGATTTGAGTTGTTCGTCGACGTGCGCAGCCGCGTTATAAACGACGTGCACCTGGCGCTTGGTAAGCGAATGCTTTGCAATCAAATTCTTCGTGGTCTCAGAGACCGTGACTACCGCGTCTGCG
>CANGGA010000091.1 GCA_947453285.1 Microbacteriaceae bacterium
CGGTTGCTGCAATGCCAGGCTGTGCCTCGATAGCCGCCCAAAGCTTCTCGGTGTCTTCATCGGTTATCACACCGGCGATCAATCCCTGCTTGCCAGCGTTGCCTCTAAAGATGTCTGCGAACTTGCTCGAGAAAACGGCCTTGAAGCCATAGTCGCGAAGTGCCCAAACCGCGTGCTCGCGTGATGAACCAGTGCCGAAGTCTGGGCCGGCAATTAGAACCTGACCGTGCTTGTACGCATCGTTGTTCAAAATGAAATCTTTGTCGGCACGCCAAGATGCAAACAGCGCATCTTCGAATCCGGTTTTTGTAATTCGCTTTAGATAAACCGCCGGAATTATCTGGTCGGTGTCGACGTTGCTGCGACGAAGTGGAACACCAACACCAGAGAAGACTTCAAACTTTTGCATTAGATGTGTCCCCCTTCGTTGTTCCAAGATTCCAGATCTGCAGGCGAAGAAAGTGTTCCGCGAATTGCGGTTGCCGCTGCAACCAGTGGTGAAACCAGGTGAGTGCGAGCACCCTTGCCCTGACGACCCTCGAAGTTGCGGTTCGAAGTCGATGCCGCACGCTCACCCGAGGCGAGCTGATCTGGGTTCATGCCGAGACACATCGAGCAACCGGCGAATCGCCACTCTGCTCCGAAGTCTTTGAAAATCTTGTCGAGACCCTCGGCTTCGGCCTGCGCGCGAACCTTTGCAGAACCTGGAACCACCATGAAGCGAACGCCCTCGGCCTTGGTCTGGCCTTTCACGATTGCCGCCGCCGCACGAAGATCTTCGATTCGCGAGTTGGTGCAAGAACCCAAGAACACGGTGTTCACCGCGATGTCTTTCATCTTGGTGCCAGCCGTCAAGCCCATGTATTCCAAGGCACGCACGGCCGCTGCCTTTTCGTTCGGGTCTTCAAAGTCATCTGGCGAAGGCACGCTGTCGAGCAAGCTCACGCCCTGCGCAGGGTTGGTGCCCCAGGTGACGAACGGGTCGAGCGTGTTTGCATCTAAGAAAACTTCTGCATCAAACTTTGCATCGGAGTCGCTCGGCAGGGTCTTCCAATATTCAACGGCGGCAATCCAGTCGCCACCGACCGGCGCATGCGGGCGACCCTCGAGGTAATCGAAAGTGATTTGGTCTGGCGCAACCATTCCGGCGCGAGCACCGGCTTCGATCGACATGTTGCAAATCGTCATGCGAGCTTCCATCGAAAGTGCACGAATGGCGCTGCCGCGATATTCGAGAACGTATCCCTGGCCGCCGCCGGTGCCGATTTTTGCGATTACCGCAAGAATGATGTCTTTCGCGGTGACGCCAGGTCGAAGGGTTCCCTCGACGTTGATTGCCATGGTCTTGAACGGTTTAAGCGGCAAGGTCTGAGTTGCGAGCACGTGCTCAACTTCGCTAGTGCCGATGCCCATCGCGAGCGCGCCGAATGCGCCATGAGTCGAAGTGTGTGAGTCGCCGCAAACCACGGTGATGCCAGGCATGGTCAAACCGAGCTGCGGGCCAACCACGTGCACGATGCCCTGGTCGATGTCGCCAAGCGAGTGAATGCGAATGCCAAACTCCTTGGCGTTTTCGCGAAGCGCCATAATCTGAGTGCGACTAGTGAGGTCTGCGATTGGCTGATCGATATCCCAGGTCGGGGTGTTGTGGTCTTCGGTCGCGATGGTTAGGTCTGGGCGACGAACCGGGCGGCCGGCCAAACGCAAACCGTCGAAGGCCTGCGGGCTGGTTACCTCGTGCACGAGGTGAAGGTCGATGTAGAGCAAATCTGGTGCGCCGTCTTCGCCCTTGGCGACGAGGTGGTCGTTCCAGACCTTCTCGGCCAATGTCAGCGGCTTTTTGCTCATTCGGCAAGTTTACCCGAGCCTTTTTAGCCACGGATGGGCTGTTTTGGCTCTTTGAGCCAGCGGCACGCCTAGGCTAAACCCGTGACCTCCCCAGACATTCAAGCGCTGCAGCGCAAAACCGTTCGCGTCTTGACCACCGGGCAGGTGCTCAGCGGCTTCGGGCTCGGGTCGACCCTGTCGATTGGCTCGCTTTTGGCCCAAGACCTAACCGGGTCGACCGCCTGGGCGGGGGCCGCGGCCACCTTCTCTACCCTGGGTGCCGCAACCTGGGCGATTCCGCTAGCCCGTCGCGCCTATGCAAAGGGGCGCCGCGTTGCGCTTGCCACCGGAGCCGCCATCGCGATCACCGGTGCCGTGCTGATCATCACGGCAACCGCGATTCGCTTCTTTCCGCTTTTGCTTGTTGCCCTGTTCTTGATGGGTGCCGGTTCTGCAGCCGGATTGCAGGCTCGCTTCGCAGCAACCGACCTTCCATCGACAAAGTCGACCGGTCGCGACCTATCGCTCGTAGTTTGGGCAACCACCATCGGTGCCGTAATCGGCCCAAACCTTTTTGGTCCTGGTGAAATAATCGGTGGCTGGCTCGGCCTGCCACACATGACCGGCCCGTTCTTCTTGACGATTCTTTCGCAGATCGCTGCGAGCTCGGTCTTCTGGTTCGGCCTTCGCCCAGACCCACTGCTTACCGCACTCGAACTTGGCGATGCCAAAGCGGCAAAACCAAAACTTTCAATCGGTTCGGCGCTGCAAACTTTGAAGCAATATCCGAAGGCGGCATACGCGGTTGCAACCATCGCGCTGAGCCACATGGTTATGGTTTCGGTGATGTCGATGACTCCGGCACACCTAAAAGAACATGGCGCAACTTTGGTTGTTGTCGGTTTCACCATCAGCATTCACATTGCTGGCATGTATGCCTTCAGCCCAATCTTCGGTTGGCTATCTGACAAGATTGGCAAAATTCAAACCGTGGTGCTCGGTCAAGCAATCTACATCGCCGCACTGCTTTTCGCCGGTCTCGGCATGAACGATCACCAAAGCGTGCTCATCGGTTTGTTCTTGCTTGGCCTCGGCTGGAGCGCGGCAACCGTGTCGGCGGCTGCACTGCTCACATCGACTCTGCCGACCGAACTCAAGACCAACGTTCAGGGCCTTAGCGATTCGCTGATGAACCTATCCGGTGCATTTGGCGGAGCAATCTCGGGCTCAATCATGGCCGCGCTGATGTTTGTCGGTCTTAACTTGGCAGCCCTGGTGCCGGTTAGCGTCATCTTGATCTTGACCGGGCTGACCCTGCTGCGAAACAAAAAGACCGCTTAAAGCAAACTCGCCCCCGAGACATAAGCATCGAGAGCGAATTCGTGACCCCAGCGGGATTCGAACCCGCGCTACTGCCGTGAGAGGGCAGCGTCCTAGGCCGCTAAACGATGGGGCCGTTGCGACAACCTTGTTAACTTACCACAGCCAAAACGGCCTTGCCATAGGAAATTTATTGCAGAGCGGCAGGCTGCGGGCCAAGAATCTGCAAACCGCCAGGCACGATTGAAACCTTTAACGGAGTGTGGCCGGCAGACTCGCCATCGGCAAAAACCGGTGTCTTGGCAGAGTCAATCTCAACGCTTTTCACTCGCACGATTTCAACCGCCGGATGAGTCACGTGCCCACCGGTATAGACGCTCGGAAAAATCTTGATCAATTCTGGTCGCGAAATTTTGTGCACGATAAACAAATCGAGTTCGCCGTCGTCTGGCTTGGCCTCTGGAGTAACCATCATTCCCCCGCCGTAGCAATCGACGTTGGTTACGGCACAGAGCATCGCGTCGACCTCGTGATATTCGCCATCGACAATCAACTTATAGCGAAGCTTCTTGAAAGCTGCCAACTCGCGAAACATCGCTAGGCGATAGCGCGATGGCCCCTTCGGAAACTTCCACTTGTTCGCACGAGCATTAACCAAAGCATCGAAGCCTGCCGAGATTGACCCGAAGAAATAGAACTTGCCCGCTGTCGATTCGGCGGCTCCCACGTCAACCGTGCGAGGAAGCGCAATGTGATCTGCAACAATCTGGGTTGCCCACTGCACATCGTTGATTGGCAATCCGAGTGCTCGAGCTGAATCATTTCCGGTTCCGCAGGCAATGATTCCGAGTGGCAACTTTGCATCGACGACCAGGTTTACGCCCAGGTGCACCATGCCATCGCCACCGGCAACCACGAGTGCATCGATTTGCTGGTTGGCAACGGCCACCTGAGTTTTGGCTTTCGCCTCTTCGACACTTCGCGAGGTTAGATCAACGACGTCTACGCCCAACTTGGCGAACTCATCGAGAATCACCCGGTGATAGCTGCGACCCTTGCCGCGACCAGCGGTTGGGTTGACGATTAGTCCAACTGTCACCGGTACCTCTTCATTGAGCGAGCGTGCACGAACGCAATTGCGGTCGAAAGCGAGATTAGCACCGAGCCAAGCACAACTTCGAACACTCTGCC
>CANGGA010000092.1 GCA_947453285.1 Microbacteriaceae bacterium
ATTAGTGACTCGAGGTCGCCAAGTTTCGCGCGCAGGCGGCGAATGTGAACGTCTACCGTGCGGGTGCCACCAAAATAGTCGTAGCCCCAGACTTCACTTAGCAGCTGATCGCGAGTAAACACCCGGCCCGGATGCTGTGCCAAGAATTTGAGCAGAGCAAACTCTTTAAAAGTTAGGTCGAGTGGCTTGCCGTGCACCTTTGCCGAGTAGCTTGACTCGTCGATGACCACACCGGAGGCGTGAATCTGATCTGGGTTGCCTGAGTCTTGGCTGCGCGAGAGCGCAAGTCGAATGCGAGCATCGATTTCGGCAGGGCCGGCCGAATCGAGAATTATGTCGGATGCGCCCCATTCGTTTGAAATCCCGGCGAGACCGCCTTCGGTCACCACGACAATCATTGGGGTGCTCAGGCCGGTGGTGTGCAGAATTTTGGCTAACGATTTAGCCCCTGCGAGATCGCGGCGGGCATCCAAGAAAAGCAGGTCGGCGCTCGGTGCGTTCACGAGGCTTGCCGGTTCGGCAGCAATCACACGAAAACGGTGACTGAGCAGGTGCAGGGCGGGCAGAACTTCTGAATCGGCCGAGGCCGTCAAGATCAGAAGTTGGGCCATTTCTCTCCAAACAGTTGGGTTAAGCATAGCCAAGCAAATAGCGGGCTTAAGGCATGATTAGAGCGTGAAGCAGAATTGGCTCGAGATCATCTTGATTTGGCTCACGGTCGCCGTGATGACCGTGGCTCTCGTGGCGACGGTTTCGAAAGCGAACATCCTTGGCCCATTTGCAGCCGTGCTCGCCGGCTCGCTCGCATTGGTTTCGCTCATCCAGTTGTTTAGAGCAGAACCCAAAGGCTTCGTTCGCCGTCTGGTCTATGTTGGCGGCGGAAGCTACTTGATTCTCACCATCGCCACCGCCTACCTCTGGCTGCGCGGTTAGAATTAAGCCATGAAGCTATCGCTCGAAATCTTCTTTACCGGCCTGCTCGTTCTCGCATCGCTTGCAATCGGCGGACTCTCAGTTCTTGTTCTTTACAAACTCTTTAAGGGTCAGAAGTAGTTGTTCGTACTTCCAGAAGACCTTCCTCTGGAGCTCACGCCATTTGCCTTTTTGGTTGGCAAATGGGAGGGCACCGGAGTCATCAGCTTTAAGCCAGACGGTGACGATTCTGCTGCCGTAGATCGCGAATTCAAGCAGCGCATCGAATTTGCTCACGACGGTCAAAACGTTCTTACCTATATTTCAACTGCCCAACTCATAGATGAAGCCGGCACCAATCTGCCGAGTGAACTCGGTTATTGGCGAATTGCGCGCGCTCACGAGCCGGCCGATCATGGGCCAGGCCTTTTGATTGGCGAGGGCGAACCATCGCTAAAGACTCACGAAGACCTAGAGAAGTTGCGCAATGCAGAAGGTGGCTTCGACATTCAAGTTTCGACACTGCAACCTGGTGGTTTCGCAGAGCTTTATAACGGCAAGATCAAGGGCGCTCGAATCGAGTTGGCTTCTTATGCCGGCACCGCTTTCGAAGGTGCTCACGTTTATCGTCACTCGACTCGAATGTTTGGTTTGGTTGAAAATGCTTTGCTCTGGGTTTGGGAGATTGCAATGCCAGGTAGCGACTTGAAGCCACACGCATCTGCGCGCCTCGAACGCGTCGAATAGGCGAGTGAATCTTTGAACACCCATTTTGATAACCCACTCGTCGAGCAGCGCGAACTTCTCGAAGGCAGCCGCGTAGTTGTTCTCGATGACCGTGCGGTAATAAAAGTTTCTGGCGCAGATCGACTCGCTTGGCTGCACGCAATGCTCTCGCAGAACTTGGCAAATCTGAAACCCGGCGAAAGCGCAGATGCCTTGCTGCTCGATGCCAATGGCCGCATCGAAGAGAACATCGCAATCGTCGACGACGGCGAGAACTCGTGGTTGATTGTTCTTGAGGTGCACGTTGCAAAACTTTTGGTCTGGCTAGACCAGATGATTTTTCGAAGCAAGGTGAGCGTTGCGGCAGCTGATGATTTGCAAGTGGTTGGCAGCTTCGGCGAACCGCTTGCCGGCTCTGCGATTTCGAATGACTTGCAGTTGGTCTGGCAAGACCCGTGGATGGCCGAACTGGTTGCGAGCGCACGCTATGCGGCCGACATCAGCAAACGCGGGCAGTGGAACTTCTTCTTATCGCTTGTCTCTAAGGCGAGTCTCGACGACGTGCTTGCCGACCGTCAGCAGGCCGGCAGCCTTGCGCTAGAGGCTCTGCGAGTGGCAGCCCACCGGCCAGCCCAGCCAAACGAAATCGATGAAAAGACCCTGCCGCATGAGCTCGACTGGCTAAGCAGCGCAGTGCACCTGACCAAGGGCTGCTATCGCGGTCAGGAGTCTGTCGCCAAGGTTCACAACCTCGGGCACCCGCCTCGTCGCTTGACGCTCTTGCACCTTGACGGCTCTGGTCACGCCCTTGCCGACGCAGGCGACAAGGTGTTCGTTAGCGGCACCGAAACCGAGATCGGGCGAATTACCTCTATCGGCCAACACTTTGAACTCGGGCCAATCGCGCTCGCGGTTTTGAACCGAAGCGTTGATGAAAAGGCATCGCTGTTTGTGCGAACCGAAACCGGCGAGGTTGCCGCCAATCAAGAAACCATCGTTCCGCCGACCGCCGGTCAGGCTGCAAACATGAAAGAGAAGCGTGCGACGCTTCTTGGCAAATAAATGCGCAAGCCCAAAATTCACTGGAGCCTAAAGGAATCGATTCAGCGAGTAATCGAATCATTAGCACCCATTTTGCAAATCACTCTCGCAGCTGTTAGCGCATATTCGATTGCGCACTTCGGTTTGCAGCACTCCATCCCGTTGCTTTCTGTCACCGTCAGCATTACCTCGCTCGGGTTCACAAGAGACGCAAGACCCCGTCGAGTGCTTGAAACCGCAGCCGGAATGATTTTGGGAATCGCACTTAGCGAAACGCTGCTCAACTTTTTTGGCCAGGGCATTTGGCAAATGGCAGTCGTTCTGCTGATCAGTTTCTCGCTTGCTCGTTTCGTCAACTCGAGCGCGGCTTTTGCTCTGACCGTCGGCATTCAGTCGATGTTGGTGTTTCTCTTGCCTGCGCCGGTTGGCGGCGTTTACATGCGAAGCATCGACGGGCTAATCGGAGGTTGCGTCGCTCTACTCGTCACCGCTCTGATTCCGAGAAACCCTCGCGGCATGGCCATTAAAGATGGCGACAAACTCTTCGATATGTTCTTGGCTTCGCTTTCGTCTTTGCGAACCGCTCTGTTGAATGTCGACATCAAGGTTGCCGACGAGGCTTTGAGTCGAGTTCGCCGCAGCCAGCCACTAGTCGATAACTGGCGCATGTCGCTAGACACGGCAATCTCGATTAGCCGGGTTTCACCGTTCTTGCGCAAACACCGCGAAGACCTCAGCGACCAGGTTCGATTGCTTCGCGGAATGGACCTAGCCATGCGCAATCTGCGCGTTGTGGTTCGCCGAATCGACTTTCTGCTGCGTGACGGGCAGAAGCGACCATACCTAGCCGACCTAATCGAGCAGATCGCCGAAGGGTCTGCGCTACTGGCCGATGGGCTCGAATCGGGCGAAAAACGCGACCAGGCTCAACAAAAGTTCGTCGAAATCATTCACCAGCTCGACCCGAAGAAATTCGGCATTGCCGACCAACTAACCGAGGCCAGCGTGCTGCTGCTGCTTCGCCCAATGCTGGTTGACCTGCTCTGTGCAAGCGGCATGAGCGAAGACGACGCCCGCGCCGAGCTGCCAAAGATCTAGCCCAGCTGCCTAGTTCGGTGAGACCGCCGACCAGTCAACGCTGATTTCGCCAAGGCGCCAACGCTTCGAATCGCCAACCAAAGGCCAGCCGGCAGCGCGCAAATCTCTGCAAACCGCAATCCAACGTTGCGATGCACCAAATACTGCGAGCGCCGAATGGTTCTTCCATGCGGCATCGAGTGCATGCAAAAACGAGTGAATCTTTTCGCCTTCAATGTTTCGGTGAATCAAAACCTTTGGCAATCTCTCGGCAACCTTGCTCGGCAGATCTAGCCCTAACAATCGCAGTGAGATGGTCAGCGAAATCGCCGCTTCTCGATCTAGTGTCACCCAACAACTGAGCCTGCCGATTTCATCACAGGTGCCTTCGATCAACATGCCATCATCGCTCAACCGCGATTGCATTAAAGACCAAGCAGCTGCGACTTCGCTTTCGTCATATTGGCGCAAGACGTTGAATGCACGAATCACGGTTGCTTTTTCTGTGCCAAATATTTCGGGCAGTGGCGTCTCGAAGCCGCCGTGCATAAAGTGCAGGTTCG
>CANGGA010000093.1 GCA_947453285.1 Microbacteriaceae bacterium
ACCGGTGTGATTAGCGGAACCCCTACTACTGCTCAAACCGCGACAAACTATGTGTTCACTGTCGTAAACGGTGGCATCACCGCTACTAAGACATTGAGCATCACTATTGCGGCAGCTCCGACGATCACTTTGACCGCAAACGTAATCACTTTCAACGCTCTGCCTAACGTTTCGCTAAGCAACGGAAACATCACTCTTGGCGCAACGGCAAGTTCAAACTTGCCTGTCAATTTCACATCAACTACTCCAACCGCTTGCACGGTAACCAACGGCGTTATCACATTGCTAACTGAGGGTTTTTGTGAAATTGAGGCAGACCAAGCAGGAAACTCAACCTATGCTGCAGCAACCCCGGTAAGCCAGGGTTTCTACATCTACAAGATCACCAACAACTCAATCATTAGCGGCTCGGTGGGCACGGCGTATAGCCAGCAATTCAACCTAGGCGGCAACCAGGGCTCAGGAACCTGGAGTGCAACTGGCTTGCCAACTGGCTTCGCAATCGATCCGAACACCGGCTTGCTGACCGGAACCCCTACAGTAACTTTGAGCCAGTCAATTGTGGTGACCTACACCCAGGGTTCATCGACATACACCGTCACTTACCTGTTGACCATCAACGCAGCGGGAACACCACCGAGCGAAGCCAAGCCGACTCCGAAGATCACGCCGGTCAACGGCTCTGGCCCAATCAACAAGCCTGTTACTGTGACGCCAATCGTTACCCCGGTTGCTCCTTATAACCCAGGTCTCTGCTTGGTTGACCCGGTTTCACACGGATGCAAGTCAACCGTGACCGTCAAGGGCCAGGGCACCTGGGTGCTGAATTCGAACGGTTCGATTACCTTCACTCCGGTTGCCGGATGGGCTGGAACCTCGACAGTTATCTTGCACGCATGGGACACCGACGGCTTCACCGATGACAAGCCAATCAGCGTCACGATCACTCGTGTTGCTGGCGGAGTGCGCCCACCGGTGTCGGTATCGATTAGCGGTTTCGCTGCAGGTTCACCGGCTTTGACTGCCTCGATCAAGGCGCAGATCAAAGCGTTCTTGAACAAGTACAACGACTACAAGAACCTTCAGTGCACCGGTGTCACCATGGGCCCAACCGTGTTGAAGACCGACACTGCCCTTGCAACCAACCGCGCCGCGAACGCATGCGGTTATGCATTGTCATTGATGGGCAGACTTAGCAAGTTGCCAAACAAGACTCTGACCGAACTTGATCTCGGAGATCACATTCGTCGAGTCATTTTGACACTGACTGACTAAAGCTAGACAAAAGAAAATCCCCCGGCCAATTGGTCGGGGGATTTTTTCTTCAACAAGGTTTGAAGCTATGGGGTAACTACCGGTGCAGGAGTTGGGCGAACTGGCTTGGTTGGTGCAGTTGGCTTCACTGGCTTCACTGGCTGAACGCCAAGAGCCGCAATTGCTGAATCGCGAGCCGAAGTTGCTGAAGTAACCGCTGCGCGACGAGCAGTTTTCGCTGCCGACTTTTGCTCATCGGTAGTTGCTGCTGCAGTTGCAGCGTCGAACGCGGTCTTGGCTGCAGTCATCGCAGTTCTGAATGTGTCGTTCACTGCCTTCTTGGCGGTCATGTATGCGGTGTTCGCAGTCTTGAAACTCGCCATGGCCGCTTCAAAAGATGTGCGATCAGCCTTGAACTGAACCATTGAAAGCTTGTATGCATCCATGGCAACTTTGAATGCCTTCTTCGCTGGGTCGGCAACTTTGTGTGCCGGTGCTGATGGCGAAGGCTGAGGAGCAGTTCCAGCTGCACTCGCAAAAGTAGTGCCACCGAAAATGAGTGAGGCCGCTAGTGCCACAGTTGCAATTTTCTTTGCTGACATTTGTCTCTCTTTTCTGAGATCTTTTGATCCCGTTAGAGACAGAGTGCCAGACGATGCCTTAGAAAAGTCTTAGAAAACCTATGGCAGAGCGTTAGAAGATTGCTGGGTGTCGTAGGGCTACCTAGACTCAGAGCAGGAGGCCGCAATGAGCAAAGCCAAAATTCTCGTCGTCGACGACGAGGCTGGCGTTCGAGACATGCTTGCCGATGCTTTGCGCATGCAGGGCTATACCGCCGCGGTTGCCGCCGACGGCCAGGCAGCACTTCGCGAAATTCACGACGGCAACTATGACCTAATCATTAGCGACGTAAACATGCCAAAGGTCAGCGGCTTCGAACTCTTAGAGCGCATGCGGGCAACCGGCAACGAAACTCCGGTGATCATGCTCACGGCTCGTGGCGACCGAGCAGACGTAGCCGTGGGCTTTCGAGCCGGGGCCGACGACTATGTAACCAAGCCATTTGGGCTCGAAGAATTGATGCTGCGAGTTGCCGCTCGCCTGAAGCACCTAACAGCCGGGCAGGCAGAGGTTTTAGAAATTGGCCCGATTCGACTCGATGAAGATCTGCACCAAGTGACCCGCGATGGCGAAGCGATTGATCTTTCGCCAACCGAGTTTCGCCTGCTTCAAGAGTTGATGCAGCGCCGAGGCAAGGTAGCAACGAAATCGGCCCTGCTCGATTCGGTTTGGGGCATTACCTGGGCGACCGATGTAACCGTGCTCGATACATACATTTCTTACCTTCGCAAGAAGTTGCACACCGATAATTGGCAAGGAATCAAAACCGTGCGTGGAATCGGCTTTCAAATTGAAGGCAACAAGTGAAACTCATAACCAAGCTCTCGCTTAGTGCGGTAGTAATTTTCGCCGTAGCCCTCATCGGCGGAGGGTATTCGCTCGTCGAACTGAATTATTCGAACGAGCTAAAACGCACTGCGACAGTTCTTGATGATGTTGCTGCACAAATTGCCAAGAGCCAAGACACGCTGAGTGCTGCGCTCGTTGTCGCAGACGAAACCGATACGCCGTTGACCATCACCTTTCTAGACATGGATGGCAACCTCTCGACAATTGTTGAGAGTTCAATCAAATTGAACTCGGCACCAAGCAAAACAACACTCGTTGCGGCATCGAAGAAATCGGTCAACATCGATGCTGCAACGGCATATCAAATTCGCGCAGTAAAACTGCCCGGCAATGAGTTCGTGCTGATTGCAACATCTACCGAGACGGCACATCACGCCCGCGACAACAATCTGCTTGCCCTCGCCTTGGTTTCGATGATTGCAATTTTCTTATCGGGAGCAGCAATCACGATCTTGATTAGACGCGACCTCAAGTCAGTCATCGTCACGCTGGCCGGCACCGCCGACCAAGAACGCGAGACCCGTCAGAGCATGCAGGCATTCATGGGTGACGCCTCGCATGAGTTGCGAACCCCGCTCACAGTGATCAAGGGCTATGCCGAGTTGCTTGCAAGCTCTGGCAAGAAGACCTCGGCCGAGCAGCGCGAAAAGGCCTATGCCCGCATAGTCGAGCAGGTCAACCGCATGGATGACACCATCTCGAGCCTGCTGCAGCTCGCCGAGGTTGGCTCTATCTCGAGCAACAGTTTTGGCAGCGTGAACCTCGCCCAGCTAACCCAGGCGGCAGCCGACGACCTGCAAGCCCTTTCGCCAAAGCGGCCAATTGTCGCCGATTTGGCCCAGGTCGAAGTGAAGGGTTCAAACGACCTGCTTGCCAGGCTGCTTGCCAATGCCATCGGAAACATCAACCGCCACACCGGCCAGAGCGCCCCGGTTCGCATGAGCCTGCGCACAGAGCGCAAAGTTGCCGTCTTGGTAATCGAGGATGGCGGCCCGGGTTTGCCCGCCGAAGCATATGAGCGGGGCATCCAAGGGTTCAGACGTTTCGACGAGTCGCGCAGCCGCGAAACCGGCGGCACCGGCCTTGGCATGACCATCATGAACTCGATTGTCGAAGCGCACTCGGGCCAGCTCGCCATTAGCCCAAGCGAACTCGGTGGTCTCAAACTAGAAATTCGCTTGCCCTTAAACTAAAGACATGGCCAAGACCGCAACGTTCGAATCACTGCCTCGTGAAATTCGCACTGCTCTTTATCGCATTGACGAGCCAGAGCGATTCGCAATTCAGCGCAATCGATTCGAAGCCATCACAATCGTCAACACTCACCTATCACGCGTTTATAAGTTCGTTCGCAAAAACAAAAAACTAGTCACGTTGCTTGATAAAGAAATCGACAACCTAATTCTTTTGCGCAACAAAAAGATTTCTGCACCTGCAGTGCTAAACCGCCAGCCGCTAAAGCAATATGACATGGTCACCTATGCATTTGTTGATGGCGAAATTTTGCCAGGCAACTTATTGCCGAAGCACACCAGACTTCTCGCTGAAACTCAGCGCAAACTTCATCAGTCATTTGAGCGCGA
>CANGGA010000094.1 GCA_947453285.1 Microbacteriaceae bacterium
CGGCCATGACGAAGATGTTTACGCCAGACCAGGCGCCACTTGCCGAAGATGCAGCGGCAACCAAGCCGGCAGCGAAGACCAATGAGTCACCGGTGATGAATGGCAAGAATGCGCCGATGAATAATCCGGTGCCTGAAAAAACCAACGCCCAGACGATCGCATAAAAAAACCAAGGGCCAAGTGTTGAATACCAGCCGCTGATCTGATCAGAGATCGAAGCGGTGTGAATTGCGAGCGTTGAAGCAATCACGAAAGACTATGGCTTGCCGTGAAGAACGATGTCGTCGAGCTCGTGACGAACTCGTGGCTGAATTTCGCGCTCGTAGGCAGGGCCTTCGAGAGTGTCTGCCGGCGCAACCTTGCCGATTGCCAATAGCAAAATTGGGTCGAGGTCGTCTGCCAAGTCGAGCACCTTGCGCATGTCTTCGTGAACCATTCCAGCAACCGGATGTGCCGAGAGCCCGAGTTCGGTTGTCTGAATCATCATGTTCTGCGCGGTTAGGCCGGCGTCGAGCATAGCGATCGGATAAGGCTCGCCATCTGGGCGCTGGTTCTTGATCGAGATAACTAGCACTGCGCTTGCGCGTGGAACCCAGGCCTGGTTGAAACCGGTTAGCGCGCCAACAATCTGGTCGAACAGTTCGCTGCCACGGGTGGCAAGCGAGAAACGCCAAGGCTGCATGTTGTTAGCAGAAGGTGCCCAGCGACCCGCCTCGAGAATCGAGAGCAGTTCGTGCTGCGATGCGGTGTGGGTTGCATCGAAGGCGCGTGGGCTCCAGCGCTCGGCTAGAGCTGGGGCGATGGCTGCTGCGGTAACTGCGGTTTTCTGCATTTTGTGCTTTCTTTAGTGCTTTCGTGATGCGAAGTATGACCCTATGAGAACCAATGGGAACCCCAGAATCATTCCCAGAGTGATTGGCTCAGACAAGAACAGAATGCCGATCACGAACGCAATTGCTGTGTTCGGGTAGGTAATCAATGTGGCGCGAGCCGAGCCGATTTCTTTGATGAGGTCAAAAAACAAAATGAACGCGATGGCGCTGCAGACAATTCCGAGAACCGCGAGGGCGGTCCATCCTTGCCAGGTTGCGTGTGGAATCGCCGCCGGAAGAGCTGAGATGCCAGGCACCGCATAAACGATTGCGACGATAACCATCGACAACGAAATCACGCCAGAACTATCGATGTGGCCAATCTTGTGCGAGCTTATTGCCGGGGCGATTGCATAACCGAGCGAAGCCAGCACGATGGCACCGACGCCAACTAGGTCGAGGTTTGCCGTGAACGCATCGATGCCAACGAGCAAGAAGACTCCGATGAAGCCGACGATCAAACCGAGAATTGTCTTCGGATGCTTTACCGACTTATCGCCCAAGAAGAAGTAGGCGATGAACACGGCCCAGAACGGAACGATTGCAATAAGCAAACCGGCGAGGCCACTCGAAACGGTTTTCTCGGCATTCGTGATCAAGAACCATGGACCGACCATTTCGAGAACCGCAAAAGCAAGCACCCAAGGCCAGTTGCGAAGCGCAGGCATGATTGCCTTGCGCTTGATGGCAAACGGAATCAGCACTGCCGCGCCGATGATTACCCGTGCGAAGACGATGGTCGCAACATCGAATTGCTGAACAGCAATTCGAATGAAGAAATAGGGAATTCCCCATGCGATTCCGCATGCGAGAAATAGGAGCAGACCTTTGCGCGACACGGCTTCTAGCCTAGGCGACTGCTAGCGAGTGGCAATCAGGTCGCGATAATCGATTCGCTTGCCATAGAAGAAGTAAGGATCGCCCGGTGGCGGCAAGGTGGCTAGGCCGGCCGAAAGTTCTTCTATGGTGTCGAATGCAGCCGCATGACCACTGTTGACCAGTGGCAGCAGGTGCTCCCAGCCCGAGAGCTTTAGCATTGCAACCTTGTTGCCTAGTCCGGCCGCCTCAATCAGTGTGGTCGAGAATACGCCAACGCAGATCTCAGATTCGGCTAACAAATCAAGAGAGCGCGATGACTCGGGGGCAATCGTGAAGTTCGCTGGCTGTTCGCCGACGAATTCATCCAAGACGTCTTTAGGGTGCATCTTGAAAACGACCGTGTAGTCAGAATTGAGGCGCGCAAGCTTGAGCGAATCTGCATAGAGCGCTGCTCCGATTAGCGGCTGAGACATGACGACAATGGTCTTTGGCTTTTGATTGGTTCCGCGTTCGCGAACCGCTTCGAATTCTTCGGTCGAACCAGACACCACGATGTTCTGCAAACCAGAGTTATCGATGCCGCTTGTCCAATATTCTCCCCAGGTCCAGATCTCGTTTGGCAGATAAGGAATGTTTGGTCGGCCTGGCCAAGAGAACTGCACGTTGTATGGCGAGAAGACGCCACACTGCAACTCGATTACTTTGATGCCGCAAGACTGAGCGGCGGCAATCAGGTTCATGCGCGAAGCATTGACCATAAACAGGCGCTTTAGGTTCATGCGCTTGAACAGCAGACGATAGCCATGGCGCTCTGCCATGTGGTGTCTGAGTGTCCAACGAGGAAAATTCTTGTATGGGCCAACCGAGGAGCGCGTTTCGGTTTCTAGAAACTTGATTACTCGAGAATATTTTTCGTAGTCGGCCTTGCGCAGAGCTAGTCGAATGAAAAGTGCATAAAACTTGCCCCATTTTGCGCGAAACAAATCTTGCATGCGATCGAGGTGCGGCCATTCGCGGTCGTGATCCCAGGTGCCCACTCCCCAGCGCAACGCCTTGTCGCCGAGAATCTCGAGCACAGGAGCCGAATACTTCTCGAAGCCCTTTGCGTCGCGATTCGAGAACGGAGCAACCATATCTGTGGCAGCCCGCCAGGCTTGCAAACGTGGGTCTTGCATCGCCTTTGGAATCAAGCCACGCAGGTGCCAGCGCCATCCGGTCATGCCCTTGAAAAAGGCAATGTAGCCTTTCGTGCCCTTATAGGCCGGCCAGTCAGCAGGAAACTTGATGTCTGGCGCTACCTTCCAGGTATAAATTCCAGACGACTTGGTGAGGTTATAAAAGACGCGAAAACGAATGAGCGGCCAAAGGCGAACGCCAAGCACGTTCCAGTTATAGAGGTCTTCTTGAGCTTCAATCTTCCAGAGGGCTTCGCAAATTTCGCGAACCGAAGCCGGTGACTGGTCGTCGGCATCGAAGTCCACGTCAGGTTCATGCATCGCTATCGCCTTCGCCAGTAAGAATCTCAACGAGTCGCTTGGCCGAAACCTGAGGTGCGAAATATTCCTTCGCCCGCGGCGCAACTCGAGACAAGGCTAACTCGTTTGTCAGATTGCCTCCGGCATCGGCGAGTGTGATATCGCCGCGATCGACAAATGCTTGGATGTTCTCGTAGCCCGGCAACTTGAGAGCAAGAACCTTAGCGCCAAGGGCTAGGCCTTCGATAAGTGCCATCGAGTGAACGCCAACGACGAATTCGGCGCGAGCAAGCATTGGCAGAGCGCTTGCGTTCGGGTTTGCGATTTGCAGGTTCACCGGCAGCTGAGAGATTCGCGACGAGATGTCTCCCATCGTGATTGCCTTTTCTTGAGGGTGTGGTTTGAGCACAAACTTTAGATCTGGGTTCGATGCGGCAGCACGAATTGCCAGATCAAGAATCTTCGAGGTCTGTTGCACCTGAGAAACAATCAAAACCGTGCCAGGTTTGTGTTCGATGTTTTGCGCTTGAAGTGCAGCGAGTTTTGCAGGCGAACCGATTACGGTTCGTTCGATGGCGATTGGCGCATCAACGATGTCGCCCCAGTAGCTGCCCCAAACTAGCAATTGGTTTGGCAGATAGTCGACGACGTCGGTGCTGGGCCACGACAGCAGCGGCAACTTCGAAGAGAGCAATCCGTGCTGTGGTTCGATAACCCATACGCCGGCTTCTTGCGCGCCGGCGATTAGCCCGCGCTTCCAGGCGTTGACGACAACGAGGGTCTTGACGCCAGCCGACTTGAAGAATTTCTTGAAGCCCAGACGTTGTGCATAGAAATCGACAAGCAACCAACGCGGAAACGCCTGGTAGCGCGATGTGATGGTTGCGGCGCCGTCGCCGACGATGTGCAGTGCGAGCTCTGAAAGCACTCGGTCGTAGCGGGCGCGGTGTGAACGACGGATAGTCGGTGCCACGACCAACTTGGCGCGGTTGCGATAGTGCCGCATGAAATCGCGCTCGAGCACCTCGATTTGCGGGCGACCAGAGCCGAGGTCGCTCTTGCCCATGCCAAAGATCA
>CANGGA010000095.1 GCA_947453285.1 Microbacteriaceae bacterium
AGGCAAATATTCATTGCAAGGCAAGGCCGCGTTGCAGTTCTTGCGAACTCGTCACGGTGTTGGTGACGGCTCAGACCTTTCGCGAATTTCGAACCAGCAGGTGTTCTTGACTTCGCTTGTTCGCAAGATCAAGAGCGCTGGTGTGCTCAGCAATCCGGTGCAGCTTTATTCACTCGCGAATGCCGCGGCACGCAACATGCAGCTTTCAGAATCGCTAACCGATCTCGGCACAATGGTTTCACTCGCATCGTCTTTGAAAAATGTTTCGCTAGAGAAGATGGTGTTCGTTCAAGTGCCTTCACACGGAGGGCTACCAGCGCCTTACTCGGGTCGCGTAATGCCTAACTACGATCAGGCCAACATCCTGTTTCAAAAACTCGTAAACGATGAGCCGGTTTCACTTGGCAGCAACACCGGTCAAGGCGCAATCGTGGCAACCCCTGCGCCAACCGCATCGGGCACCGCGACACCTAGCCCGACCCCGACTGACTCGCTAGATTTCTTGACCGGAACCAACGCGAGCCAGACCACCTGCTCGAACTAGCAGGGCTTGGCTAGCGGCTGAGTTGTCGGCTAAACTAACGAAGTTGTACTCAGGAGTCGTCGCATAGCCCGGTCGAGTGCGCCTCACTGCTAATGAGGTAAGGATCTAAAGTCCTTCGGAGGTTCAAATCCTCTCGACTCCGCAAGGTCTACCGAGACCACCACTGATGCCGATTTACATCGATAACTTTGGCGGGTAAAGTAGACAAGTTGCCTTCGGGCAGCAGCCCCTCCAACTAGGGGCAACTGCGTCTGTGGCTCAACGGATAGAGCACCTGACTACGGATCAGGAGGTTGGGGGTTCGAGTCCCTCCAGGCGCACGAAACCTCCGCAGGTTCTCACGACATGCGGAGGTTTTCTCATTTTTTACTCCCGTAGGCTGGTCTCGTGCTTAGACGCCTCTTAGTTATTTCTCGTCCCTTGTTGTGGGTAAACACCATCGGCACTTCGGTCATGGGAATGTGGCTGGCTGGCTATCTCTGGGACTGGCGCATGTTGCCAATTTTGATTTGGGTAACCCTGCCGTTCAATCTTTTGATTTACGGCATCAACGACATCTTCGATCAAGAAACCGACAACATAAACGCACGCAAGGGCGGCTATGAGGGCGCTCACATCTCGCCGAGCGAGGTAAAACCAATTTGGTGGGGAGTCATTCTCACCAACCTGCCTTTTCTCATTTACTTCGCAATCGCGCTTCCTTGGCAGGCGACCGCATGGATGATTGCCTACAGTTTGTTCTTCACTTTCTATTCGGCACCTCCGCTTCGATTCAAAGCGCGACCATACCTCGACAGCTTCTCTAATACCGACTACGCGTTTCCACTCGCGTTCGTTGCGCTAGCTCTCGGGCACGAGCCAATTTGGCTTGCGGTGTTCGCTCTCATGGCTTGGTCAATTGCAAAGCACGCCTACGACGCGATTCAAGACATTCCACAAGATTCAGACACCGGCATCGAAACCACTGCAGTTCACCTCGGTGTGAAAAAGACTTTGGTTTGGTCGGCATTCTGGTGGACAGTTTCTACAGTTCTATTTGCGTTGGTGAACATTCCGGTCGCAATCGTAAACCTGCTCATCGCGGCATACCTGGTGCTAACCGTCTGGCGTGAACCAACTGCCAAGCGGGCGCACGATGTTTATAAATATTCGATCGCGTTTCCATATGTTGCCGGTGCCATTGCCGGTGTGCAACTAGTGGCTTCGATGATCCTCGGCTGGTAACAGTGGCAAAAGTTGTGGTTCTCGGTGCGGGGCTATCTGGCCTTGCCAGTGCGGCGCTGCTTGCTCAAGCCGGCCACGATGTTACCGTTCTAGAGCGCAATAGTTGGTTGGGTGGCAAGTCTCGACGAATCGAGTTGGCCGGTCAGCGCATGGATACCGGGCCAGCTCTGGTTACGTTTCCTGAGGTCTGGCAAAAATATCTAGACACCTTTGATTCGCTTGGTTCGATTACATCGAAAGACCATGCATCACTCAAGTTCACCAAACTCAACGAAGTCGGCCGCTACTACCTTCGTGATGAAGTCACCGACTTGCCTGTGAAGCCAGCGCACAAGTGGCATCAAGCTTGGATGCAGTTTGCCAAGCAACACGATGGGCTTACTCCAGCGATTTCAAAACTGCTCACCTCGAGCCCGCTTGATCCATCGGCTTTTCCCGCTTTGATCAAGATGTCGAAAACCTACGGCTTTCGGCTAACCACGTCTAGCTACCTCAAGTCTTTGAAGTACCTTCCTGAAGCGCTCAAAGAAGTGATTTCGATTCACACCTTGAACGCCGGTGTCTCACCAAACCGTGCGCTAGCGCTCTATGCCTCGATGACAGCTTCGATGGCATCGCAAGGAATATCGGTGCCAGTTGGCGGAGTCAATGAAATTGCACTCGCATTGAGTCGGCTTGCCGTTGCAGCCGGTTCCCAAATCAAACTCGACACAGCTGTCACAAAAATAAATCGTCGTTCCGTTGAGACGAACGCTGGCACTTTTGAATTCGATCATTTAGTTAGCTCGCTTGATCCGGGTGTTCTAAAGTCATTGCAAACTTCGAAGCCAAACCGAGTTGCCAAACATCGCTCATGTTCTGGCGTCGCAATTTATGCCGTGCTCAAGAAGCCGCTACCTGCCGATGTAGTAACTCACTCGGTGATAATGCCCGACGACGCCACCGAATTACACAAAAGCTTGGATCATGCGCTTGCGCCTGAACAAACAATGACTTTTGTGAATTACTACAGGGCAGGCGAGGTTTACCCAAACAACAAAGACACAGTCGCCGTTTTGCTAACCGCACCGGCCGATGGCAAAAAGCACGATCTGAATAGCGAATGGGTTAGACGCGAGCTAGATCGTGTTTCAGAAAAGCTCGGCCTCAAACAGTCAATCGATGAGTTGTTTGAAGAATATGTAGTTTTGAACCCTGACTACTTCGCTCAGTTCGGGGCCGCCGGCGGTGCCCTTTATGGAGCAACTACTCCGCTGTGGCAATCGGGGCCATTTCACAACCCGCAACATCACAACCCTTTCAGACCAAGACTTTGGCGAGTTGGAGCATCGGTTCACCCTGGGGGCGGCATTCCTGCTGTTCTGGGCGGAACACTCATCGCCAGTCGAGCGATGCTAAGGCGCCTCGGTTCAAAGAACTAAAGTAGTGTCGGTTTATGACCGACCAGTGCACCGTGATTGCAATTTTCACCCCTAAACCAGAGCATCGCGATGAGATACGCGATCTTTTGCTGCGCATCACCCCGCTAGTTCATTCAGAGCCGGGCTGCGAGTTCTACGCAATGAACGAAGACGTCGAGGGGCGGTTCATCCATGTTGAAGCATGGGCAAACCGTTCTCTTTGGCAAGAGCACAATGGTCGCCAGACCGTGAAAGACATCATTGCCGGAGTCGAAGGCAAGCTTGAGCGCGACGTGGAGGTCTATGAGATGTATAACCTGCCAACCGGCAACCACGGCAAGGGGTCACTCACCGGCAAATAATGCCTCTCGTGCTGTTCGGTTATCCGAATATTTGTTAGCATTGACGAACATCTTGGGGAGATGAACTCGAGGAGGCGCGAAGGTCATGGGCTTGAAGCTCGCACGCGCGAAGACGCGATTCTCGAAAGCAATGACCTGGCTAGCCGTTTTTGTAGCCGTGATTGCACCTCAAACTATTCAGCCCGCCAGCCCAGCTTTGGCAAACACTGCGACGATTGCTGATGGCACAAACAACTGTCAGATTGCCATCACGAGTTCGACGGTAACGATCGACACCACATCTACTTCTATATCACTCGTCGGTTCACGCTGCGTTGTGAAATTTCTAACTGTTGGTTCATACACAATCACAATGCCTGGCGGTGTCGCTGCACTTGACTACCTCGTTGTCGGTGGCGGCGGCGGTGGTGGCTCGGGCGGTGGAGGTGCAGGTGGTGTTCTTCAAGGCACAAACTTTGCAGTAACAGCGGGAAACACATATTCCGTTTCTGTCGGTGCCGGTGGCGCAGGTGGTCGCGGTGGTGCAAACAGTTCTGCAACGCCGCACTCGGCGAACGGCGATCAATCTGTTTTTGCAACCGTAACTGCGCTGGGTGGTGGTGCAGGTGGTGAAGGAAATCGAAATCCTGATCACGCCGGAAACGGTGCTAGCGGTGGTGGCTCTCGCTATGACTGCACAAACGTGGTTACTTGCATTGGGCTTGGAACT
>CANGGA010000096.1 GCA_947453285.1 Microbacteriaceae bacterium
GGGCTAGCTTGAAGTCCAGCTCCGGCGATGCGTCGAAGATCCTCTTCGTTATAGGCGAAGCCAGAACCAAGGCCACCCATGGTGAATGAAGGCCGCACAACCATTGGATAACCGAGAATGTCTGCCGCTGCGAGGCAGTCATCGATGCTGTGAGCGATAACCGACTTTGCGACGTCGGCACCCGCGTCGAGAACGAGTTGCTTAAAAATTTGGCGGTCTTCGCCCTTTTTAATTGCTTCGACCTTTGCTCCGATGAGCTCCACGTTGTATTTCTCTAGAATGCCAAGCTCATCGAGCGCCATTGCCGCGTTCAACGCAGTCTGACCGCCGAGGGTAGGCAGAATCGCATCTGGTCGCTCTTTGATGATGATCGACTCGATGATCTCTGGTGTAATCGGCTCGATGTAGGTCGCGTCTGCGAAGTCTGGGTCGGTCATGATGGTGGCCGGGTTTGAGTTAATCAGAATCACACGGATGCCTTCGTCGCGCAAAACGCGGCATGCTTGGGTTCCCGAGTAGTCAAATTCGCAGGCCTGGCCGATGACGATTGGGCCAGAACCGATGACTAGAACGCTTTTGATATCTGAACGCTTTGGCATTATTTGGCCTTCCTTGCAGTGGTGATTAGGTCAACCAGGCGGTCGAAGAGGTATGAGCTGTCATGCGGTCCGGCAGCGGCCTCGGGGTGATATTGAACAGAGAAGGCAGGTATGTCTTGGCACTCGAGGCCTTCGACACAATCGTCGTTTAGAGAGACGTGTGACACGTTAACTTGGCCGTATCCATTCGGGCTTTGAACCCCGTCTCGACCATCAACCTTTACCGCAAAACCATGATTGTGCGCTGTCACCTCAACCTTGCCGGTGGTTCGATCAAGCACTGGCTGGTTGATGCCGCGGTGGCCAAATGGCAACTTGTAAGTGTCGAAGCCGAGGGCTCGACCAAGCAGCTGGTTGCCGAAACAGATGCCGAAAAATGGAATCTTCTTGTCAAGAATTTGGCGAAGAACCGCAACTTGTGCCGTTGCTGCCTCTGGGTCGCCCGGACCGTTCGAGTAGAAAACTGCGTCGGGACTACTTGCCAAAATTTCATCAGCGGTTGCCTTTGCCGGCAATACTGCAACGGTTAGCCCGCGTGAGAGCATGTGTTCAATTGTTGAGCGCTTGATGCCAAGATCGACGATGGCGACCTTGCCGATCGACGCAACTGATGGCTGCTCTTCATAGGCCACTGCGGTGCTAACGACATCGCTTAGCGAGAGACCCTTCATCTGTTTAGCTGCCTTTACGGCTAATAGCAACTCGTCATCGCCTGCCTCGGCAGCAATCCCGCTGAAGATCCCCGCGCGCATTGCGCCCGAGCTTCTCAGGTGTCGAGTGAGGGCCCGAGTATCGATTCCACTGATGCCAACTACTTCGTACTTGGAAAGTTCATCGTCAAGCGAACCGTCTGCTCGATAGTTGCTCACCATCCTGGATGGATCTCTTACTACATAGCCGGCTACCCAAATCTGACTTGATTCCTCGTCGCGAGCATTGACTCCGGTATTACCGATATGCGGCGCAGTTTGCACCACTATCTGACCGGCATAAGAAGGATCAGTGAGAGTTTCCTGATATCCCGTCATTCCAGTAGCGAAGACCAGCTCACCGAGAGTGCTGCCTTCTTTTCCATAACTCTTGCCACGAAAAATGCGGCCGTCTTCGAGAACCAGAATTGCTGTCGTCATGCGTGTGCTTCCTTATTTGTCATCGAAACGAGAGTTTCGAAAAGTTCTTTCGTGTCGTCTTCGCGAGCAAGACGCAAGTTTGTGGTGAGGCAGACGTCTCCCGCCATCCATGAAATTGCTAGCAAGCCGTCGCGCTCAACGCCCTTGTCGATGGTCGCCGAAGCACGCCTAACGTCGCAGATGTCAGCGACGGCTATTGCGATGCTCGATTCGCCGGAGCGATCGATGATCAGACCATCGGTTAGAACTGAGAGTCGAGCCTGTCCGCGGTGCATGAGACCTTTTGCTGTGATGCGTTCTAACGGTTTTGAGGTTTCAACGGTCGAAACATAGAGCCCGGCTGCCTCAGCAATTTCGGCACCGGTTAGTGCTGACACGTCGTTCAGAACCAATCCAGGAGTTGCCGCTGCGCGCCTTATTACCGAGCGAACCGCTAGGGCCACAAATGCCGCGAAAAGAGCAATTAGAATCGCGGCCACAATGTCTCGCTGCATTAGTTGGCACCCGCTAACTTGCCGTCGCGAACAGTGAATCGGCCTTTATAAATGGTGTGCACAACGCGACCAGGCAGCTCGAGATCTGCATAGGGGTTGTTGACGCTCTTGCTTGCGGTCTTTGCGACAATTTTGCGAACGGCCTTTGCATCGATCAATGTGATGTTGGCAGAGCTGCCGACCGCGATTGACTCGCCTTGGTGCTGGTCTTGGGCAATGCGAGCCGGTGCATGAGACAAAACCTCGGCGAGGCGCGACCAGTTTGACTTCTTCGATTCAATTAGCACGAGTTGCGCAACCGAAGCTGCGGTCTCGAGGCCAACCATGCCGAAGGCTGCGGCAGACCATTCGCAGTCTTTCGACTCAATCGGGTGTGGCGCGTGATCTGTGGCGACGATGTCGATGGTTCCGTCAATTAGAGCCTCACGAAGTGCCTGCACATCTGCGTTGGTTCGAAGCGGCGGGTTCACCTTGTAGACGGCATCGTAAGTTTCGGCGAGATCTTCAGTAAGAAGCAAGTGGTGCGGGGTAACTTCTGCAGTAACTTGAATTCCTCTAGCTTTAGCCGAGCGAACAATTTCAACCGAACCTGCGGTTGAGAGATGGCAAATGTGCAGACGCGCGCCAACATGCTCGGCGAGCAAAACATCTCGAGCAATGATCGATTCCTCAGCCACGGCCGGCCAACCGGTTAGACCAAGTCGGGCGCTAACTGCGCCTTCGTTCATCTGGGCACCTTCGGTTAGTCGGGGTTCTTGAGCGTGCTGTGCGATAACCCCGCCGAACGACTTTACATATTCAAGAGCGCGTCGCATCACCAAGGCGTCGCTAACGCATTTTCCATCGTCGCTAAAGACCTTAACCTGAGCAGCAGAGTTGGCCATTGCACCGATTTCTGAAAGCTGCTTGCCCTCGAGGCCAACGGTCACGGCGCCAATTGGAAAAACCTCTGCGTAACCAGCGCGTTCACCGAGTGCGCGCACCTGCTCTACGACACCAGCGTTATCGGCAACCGGCTGAGTGTTCGCCATAGCGTGCACCGCGGTGAAGCCGCCGAGGGCTGCCGATTGGGTTCCGCTAAGCACTGTCTCGCTCTGCTCGTAGCCTGGTTCGCGCAGGTGAGTGTGCAAGTCAACGAAACCTGGCAGGGCCCGAAGGCCGCTGCAGTCGATGCTCTCTTCTGCTGTCAAGCCGGTGCCGATGGCTTCTATCTTTGAATCGGTGACCAAAATATCGGCAACCGTACCGTCGGGCAGCGTTGCATTTTTTAGAACAAAACTATTCATTGATCGACTTCTCTCCTGAAATCAGGCTGTAGAGAACAGCCATTCGAACCGATATGCCATTGGCAACCTGCTGAACAATTGCCGATTGGTCGCTGTCTGCAGCTTCGCTGCAAATTTCTAGTCCACGATTCATTGGGCCCGGATGCATGATGGTCGTCGACTCATCCAGCTTGTTGAATCGCTCTAGCGTGAGCCCCCAATTTCGCGAGTATTCACGCTCATTCGGAAAGAAGGCGGCGTTCATGCGTTCAGACTGCACACGCAACATCATCAACACATCGATTTTCGATGCGAGCACCTCATCAAGCTCGTAGCTTTGAGCTGCTTCGAAGGCAGCGGCACTAGGCATCAGTGTTGGCGGAGCGACAAAGGTGAGTTCTGCACCAAGGGTTTTAAGCAGGTGCGCATTAGACCGAGCCACTCGCGAGTGCAATATGTCGCCCACAATGGCAACCTTCACGCCGCTTAGGTCTTTGCCGCGCGTGTTCTTAGCACCGTGAATTCGCTGGCGCATAGTCATGGCATCGAGAAGCCCCTGGGTTGGGTGCTCATGTGTTCCGTCACCTGCGTTGATCACCGAGATGTCGGTCCATCCATTGTGCGCGAGGTTGAAAGGAGCTCCAGAACCGTTGTGGCGAATGACGAAGGCATCTACCCCACCGGCGGCAAGCGTGAGCGCGGTGTCTTTAAGTGACTCGCCTTTTGAAACGCTCGAACC
>CANGGA010000097.1 GCA_947453285.1 Microbacteriaceae bacterium
GGGATGACGGGCCGGTTGAACCCTGGCAACCGCCGAGCATGTTTGGTGCGAGCACCCAAAACTTATCTGTGTCGATGGCGAGGCCAGGGCCGATGATGCCGTTCCACCAGCCCTCCGTTGGGTGCTGCTTCGATGAAGATCCGATCGCATGTGAGTCGCCGGTTAGCGCGTGAAGCACTAGAACCGCATTGCTCTTGTCTGAGTTTGGCTCGCCCCAACTCTCGAAGGCGATTCGAGCAGACGCGAGTTCGCGGCCACTTTCGAGCTTGAGATTCAGAATCGGGGCAAACTGGCGGTCTCCAGCTGGATCGCCGTCACGCCAGGCGCCGGTAGCCGGCGGGCGGCCGACGAGCTGCCGGCTCTGCTCTTCGGTAATGAAGGCAGAAGGAACGGTGTCCTCAGAGGTTTGAAATTCCATAGAGAGCAATTCTCTCGCACCGATTGGGTGGTGCGTAATCTTGGGTAACTTTTGCGGTGCGCTTAGGCGCTTGGCGAGCCTAAGTGATCAAAGGCTAGGGCTGCCAATAGCGCACAACCATCTGGAATAACCGAGTCATCAAATTCTGCGTGATTCGAGTGGTTGACGGCCGCGGTCTGGTAATCGACGCCAGGTTTGTGCGCACCCAAGAACACGAAAGCGCCGCCCATTTCTTCGATGATCGAAGCCATGTCTTCGCCTCCAGCCATCGGGGTTGGCATGTCGAAGTAGCGCTGAGGGCCGAAGGTATCTTTGACGATTCGTTCAACTCGAGAAACTGCATCTGCATCGTTGACCAAGACCTTGGTCGCACCCGAGAACTCGTGCTCGATTTTCACGCCGTATGCCTTTGCAAGCCCATCGAGAAACTCTGGAACGATTTCGCGAACCTTCGCATAGTGCTCGCGCGAGAATGTGCGAACGGTTGCGCCAAAGGCGGCCGTCTCTGGAATCACATTTGTGGTGTGAGTGTCGCCAGCGTCGAGCCAACCTACGTTGATTACTACCGGGTCGAAGGCGTTCAACTTTTTGTTTAAGAAGTTCTGCAAACCAGAAATAGCCTCGACCAGCGGAGTGATCGGATCGTTGCCCATCCACGGAGAAGAACCGTGACCACCTGCGCCGTGAACTTTGACGATTAGGTCGCCGGCGCTCGCCATCATGGTGCCTGGTCGAGAAGCGAATACGCGATTTGGAAGCATCGCGCTAAAAACGTGAATTCCATAAGAGGCAATTGGTTTGCTGCCACTAATCATGTGTGAGTTTTCAGAGAGCATCACACCTGCGCCATCGTGGCCCTCTTCACCCGGCTGAAACCAAATCACAACATCGCCGTGAAGTTCGTCTTTGTGAGTTGCGATTAGGTGAGCCGCGCCGACTCCGATTGCCATGTGCAGGTCGTGGCCGCAGGCGTGCATGTAACCGTTGGTCGATGCGAATGGCTCAGAGGTTTCCTCTTTTACGGCAAGGGCATCCATGTCTGCGCGAAGCAAGACGGTTGGGCCTGGGTGTGCGCCTTTTATAAGAAGTGCGATCGAGTTCAAATTTTTGCCGAGAGTAATCTCGCCCAAACCGTGAATCGATTCGAGAATGCGAGCCTGCGACTTCGGCAGCTCGAGACCAAACTCTGGAATCTGGTGAAGATCGCGACGAATGCCCTGAACGACATCCATGTATTTGTTCGCCTCGGCGACGAGTGCCTTGTAGTCCACGGTGACTCCTTTGCTGGTCTGCCGCTATTCTGCCACGCCTAGGCTTGAGCCATGTTCTTCGAGCAGATGCACCCGAGTTGGCAGACCGCCCTTGCCGGTCAGCGCGAGCTGCTCGCCGAGATCGAGTCAAAGGTCAGCACGGATGCCGCCGTGGCGCCCGCGTTGCCTATGGTGATGCGGGCCTTCGAGCAGAGCGTTGATTCGGTTCGCGTGCTGATCGTTGGGCAAGATCCATACCCTTCTGCGGGTCACGCCATCGGCCTTTCGTTTGCGGTCGCGCCAGAGGTTAGCCCGCTGCCGAGAAGTTTGCAGAACATGATGCGCGAGCTGCGAGACGACCTCGGCCGCGACGTGACCACCGGCGGCGAACTTGAGCGCTGGTCTAATCAGGGCGTGATGTTGCTCAACCGACATCTCACAACTTCGAGCGGCCAGAGCGCTGCACATTTCGACGCGGGTTGGTCACGGTTTACCGACGCGGCCATTTCGGTTTTGAATCGTTCTCGCGGACGAAAGCTGGTCGCAATTCTTTGGGGCAACGAGGCGATCTCGCTGCAGCGCCTGCTTCCAGACGTTCAGGTAATTTCTAGCGCTCATCCGAGCCCGCTTTCTGCGCGCAAAGGCTTCTTTGGCTCGAAACCGTTTTCGCGAACAAACGAGGCGCTCAAATTTGTTGGTGAACAGCCGATAGATTGGTCTTGTTAATTGAAGACTCTCTCGACAAGGAACCTCGATGGCTCTCGATTCTGAATCACGCTGGAAGCTCGTTCGCAAGCTCAAGGCAAAAGGTGAAGAGCAAAAACGCGAAACTGAAATTTTGATTCGCCCGGCCCTCGTCGATGACCTTGCCGCGGTAACCGAGATCTACAACTACTACATCGCAAACAGTGTTGTAACTTTCGATCTCGAAGCGATGACCATTTCAGATTGGGAAACAAAGTTTCACTGGATTCAGGGTCTCGCACTTCCTTTTGTGGTCGCAGAAACCGAAAACAAACAACTTCTCGGTTTTGCCTATGTCGCACCTTGGCGCCAGAAGGCTGCATATCGTCGCACGGTCGAAGACAGCATTTACCTCAAGCCAGCGGCTACCGGAAAGCGCATTGGCACAAAGCTGCTTCAGGCGCTAATCGAGCAGAGCAAGGTCGCCGGCGTGAAAGAAATAGTTGCCGTTATTTCAGACAAGGGTGCCGAGTCTTCGATTGCCCTGCACGAGCGCTTCGGTTTCAAGCACCAGGGCCACCTCGGCAAAGTCGGTTTCAAGTTTGGCCGCTGGCTCGGCACCGTCTTGATGCAGAAGAGCCTCTAGAACTACAAGGGTTTTCACAGCCCACCAACATAGGCTTATTGGCATGGTTCGTTTTCGTGGGGTAGCGGCGCTTGCTCTTGCAGTCGTTTCGATTTTGGGGTTCTTCACACCTGCAAAAGCTTCGACCCTACCTACCCAACTGGTCGAGACCGGCACCGCTCACGGGCTAATCATTCAATATCGCGCAGGCGTCTCGCCGATTGCGGCAGACGGTCAGGCCGCTGCTGCTAATGCGGCAAAGGTTGCCCTCGTTGCAGGCCACGGATTGGGAGAACAGCTTTTTACCGCTGACTTCACCAAAGATCTGCCGATCGCCAAGGCCAAAGACATCGCAAGTCGAGTTCGCCAAGACCCGCGCGTGCTTTCGGTTGGCATCAACCGCATCTTTAAAGCTGCCAGCATGTCGGCGGCAAACACCCCTGCGCTTCGCGCGCTGACTCCAGCATCTGCAGTGCAGACGCTCAAGGCTGTCGACGCGTTCAACTCGAGTGCCCCAAATGTTGCGAGCGTGAAGCTAACCTGGAAGGCACCGGCAAAACTTTATGGTGCAAAGGTCACGGGTTACATCGTCGAGTACAGCGCAAATCTTGGCAAGAGCTACACGCAAATCAAACTTGGCACCGCTCTCAGTTACACATTCACCAAAGATCTCGAAGCCGGCACTCCCTATAAGTTTCGTGTGAAGGCCATCACCAAACTTTCAACGGCATCGAAAGCCGGTTTGCCATCATCCGTGGTTGGTGTCACGCCAACCACCGCACCTCAGGCACCGCTATTGACCACCGGCAGCACTGTCAGCACAACAAATACTCCGGCTTGGGTTCAACAGTCGATTGCGCAGCAGGGCGGCCTTGCAGTTACCTACACAGTTTCGGCAGCACTCAACGGTCAAACCGTCGGCACCTGCACGACAATCTCAAACGCATGTATTCCATCGAATCTGACTGCCGGCGTCACCTATGTTGTCGACTTAGTCGCCACAAATAAGCGCGGTTCAGTTCACGGCATCACCGAAATCAGACCGGCAGACGAGTATTACTCGTCGCAGTGGTATCTCTTCTCAGAATTTGGAATCAACCTTCCGAAGGCTTGGCAAGTCACACGCGGCAACCGAGCAATCGTGGTTGCAGTGCTCGACAGCGGCATCACGAAGCACCCAGATCTCGACGGCCAAATCGTTGCGGGTTATGACTTCGTGAGCAATA
>CANGGA010000098.1 GCA_947453285.1 Microbacteriaceae bacterium
GAGGGTGGAGAGCCAACCGTTATCGCTAACGCAGAAGGCTTTCGCACTACCCCTTCGGTAGTCGCATTCACCAAGGATGGCGAGATTTTGGTCGGCGAGACCGCCAAGCGCCAGGCCGTCACCAACGTTGACCGCACCATCGCATCGGTGAAGCGTCACATGGGCACCGACTGGACATTCGCAGTCGACGACAAGAAGTACACCCCACAAGAGATCTCGGCTCGCATTCTTGCGAAGCTAAAGCGCGACGCAGAGACCTACCTGGGTGAAGCAGTAACCGACGCAGTCATCACCGTTCCGGCTTACTTCAACGACGCAGAGCGTCAGGCAACCAAAGATGCCGGTGAGATCGCCGGACTAAACGTTCTTCGCATCATCAACGAGCCAACCGCAGCTGCATTGGCATATGGTCTCGACAAGGGCAAAGAAGACGAACTCATTCTCGTGTTCGACCTCGGTGGCGGAACCTTCGACGTTTCACTTCTCGAAGTTGGCAAGGATGACGACTTCTCGACCATCCAGGTTCGTTCGACCTCGGGCGACAACCGCCTCGGTGGCGACGACTGGGATGCTCGCGTAGTTGAGCACCTAGTTAAGAAATTCAAGGAGACCACCGGTGTTGATGTTTCGAAAGACAAGATCGCACTTCAGCGTTTGAAAGAAGCAGCTGAGCAGGCGAAGAAAGAACTTTCACAGTCGATGACTGCGAACATTCAGTTGCCATACCTTTCTCTAACCGAGAATGGCCCAGCGAACTTGGATGAAACTCTTACTCGCGCACAGTTCGAGCAGATGACTGCCGACTTGCTGGAGCGCACTCGCAAACCATTCAACGACGTAATCAAGGAAGCCGGCGTGAAGGTTGGCGACATCGCACACGTTGTTCTCGTTGGTGGATCAACTCGTATGCCTGCAGTAACTGAGTTGGTTAAGCAGCTAACTGGTGGCAAGGAACCAAACAAGGGTGTAAACCCTGACGAGGTTGTTGCGGTTGGTGCATCGCTTCAGGCTGGTGTACTGAAGGGTGAGCGCAAAGACGTTCTTCTTATCGACGTGACTCCACTTTCTCTCGGCATCGAGACCATGGGTGGAATCATGACCAAGCTGATTGAGCGCAACACTGCGATTCCGACCAAGCGTTCTGAGACCTTTACAACTGCGGCTGACAACCAGCCTTCGGTTTCTATTCAGGTATTCCAAGGTGAGCGCGAGTTCACTCGTGACAACAAGTCACTCGGAAACTTCGAACTAACCGGAATCGCACCTGCACCTCGTGGCGTGCCACAGGTTGAGGTCACCTTTGACATCGACGCGAACGGCATTGTGCACGTAAGCGCGAAAGACAAGGGCACTGGCAAAGAGCAGTCGATGACCATCACCGGCGGCTCATCGCTTCCGAAGGAAGACATCGAGCGCATGGTTCGCGAGGCTGAAGAGCACGCGGCAGAAGACAAGAAGCGTCGCGAAGAACAAGAGACTCGCAACAACGCCGAGCAGCTTGTCTACCAAACCGAGAAGCTAATCAAAGACAACGACGACAAGCTTCCTGAAGATGTGAAGAGCACCGTTCAGGCAGATGTCGACGCTTTGAAGACCGCGCTTGCTGGCGAAGACATCGATGCAGTGAAGACCGCATTCGACGCGCTCGTTCAGTCGCAGCAGAAACTCGGCGAAGAGATCTACAAGCAGCAGCCAGAAGGCGAAGCAGCACCTGAGGCTTCGGCTGAAGATGTAGTCGACGCTGAAGTCATCGACGACGAAGCTGAGGGCGACAAGTAAGCATGTCTGAAGAAAATTCAAACAGCAGCGCAGAGGAACCCTCAGAAATTCATGATGCTTCGCAATTTCTTTCTGAGGACACCTCTAGCGCCGAAGAATTGACTGTTGAAGACATTCTGAATGCCGCCGAGCCGCAAAGCAAAGAGGCAGAGTTGCTCGCGGACTTGCAGCGTCTTCAGGCGGAGTTTGTGAATTACAAGGCGAGGGTAGAACGCGATCGCGATGTTGCTCGCAACAGTGCAATCGCCGAAGTCATCCGTGCATTCTTGCCCGCTCTAGACGATCTAACGCGCGCAGAAAATCACGGTGACCTCGAAGGTTCACCATTCGCTGCAGTTGTTACCAAGTTGCGCAACGCCGGAGACAAGTTTGGTCTCAAGACGTTCGGTGCAAAGGGTGACAAGTTTGACCCAGAGCTACACAACGCTTTGGTGCAAACCCCAAACAACGAAGTAACCGAAACCGTCGTTGCCGATGTTGTCGAGCCGGGCTTCATGCTCGGTGACCGACTTCTTCGACCAGCGATGGTTGCGGTGTTCATTCCAGCCGAGGGTTAATCAGCAAGATGGCAAATCAGGATTGGTTCGACAAGGATTTCTACAAGATCCTTGGCGTTGCCAAAGACGTGTCTGAGGCAGAACTGAAAAAGGTCTATCGCAAGCTAGCCCGTCAGTTTCACCCAGACTCTAACCCTGGCGACGCCAAGGCCGAGGCACGCTTCAAAGAGATAAGCGAGGCCTACTCGGTCTTGTCTGACCCAGAGCAGCGTCGCGAATATGACCAGGTTCGGGCCATGGGCGGCGGAGCTCGCTTCACCGGTGGTGCCGGCGGCGGCTTTGGCGGCGGCTTTCCGGGTGGCGCTGGCGGGACAGGCTTCGAGGATGTTTTCTCGAACCTCTTTGGCGGCGGTCGCGGCGGCAACCCATTTGGCGGAGGCGGTTTCGGCCCACAGCCCGGATCAGACCTATCTATGTCGACCACTCTGAACTTCATCGATGGCGTCAATGGCACCTCTATAAAGGTGAACATCGGCGGCAAAGATGTCTCGGTCAATATTCCAGCCGGAGTAAGCGACGGACAGAAGATTCGCCTTCGAGGCAAAGGCCAGGCATCACCAAACGGTGGCCCAGCCGGCGACTTGATTATCAATTGCGCGGTCAAACCACATCCGGTCTTTACTCGCGACGGAGAGAACATCCGTGTGGTTGTGCCAATTACTTATGCCGAGGCAGTTTTAGGCGCGACAATTTTGGTGCCGACACTCGGTGGTGAACCGGTGAAGCTCAAGGTTGCACCTGGCACACCAAACGGTCGCGTTCTCAGAGTTAAGGGTCGCGGAGTTGCAACTGCAAAGCACACCGGCGATTTGTTGGCAACCGTAGAAATTGCGGTGCCAAGTCACGTGAGTGACAAAGCGAAAAAGGCGCTCGAGGAATTTGATGGCATGTTGCCAGAAGAAGATCCCCGCGCAGAGATTCTTCTAAAAGCAGGACTTCTCTAAGGAGTAGCAATGGAGCAACTCGACGAAAATACCCCGATGTTCGCAATAACAGTTGCGGCAGAACTTGCTGTGATGCACCCGCAAACATTGCGACAGTATGACCGCCTGGGTCTTGTTGTGCCGGTTCGCACCGGTGGCATGTCGCGACGATACACAATGCGAAACATTGCGCAACTTCGAGAAATCGCCCGCTTAAGCGCAGAGGGAATCACGCTCGAAGGAATTCGCAGAATTCTCGAACTTGAAAACAGCAATGCCGATCTTGCAAAGCGCGTGCGCGACCTCGAGCAAGCACTTGCAAACGAATTGATGAATCGGCCAGGAGCACGTGTGTTTGCTGCCGGTGATCAAGGTGTCGTGAGTCTGACTCGCGGAAAGCGCCCAAGCAAATCAACTTCGGTTGTTCTGTGGCGTGCGAAGTAAACCTTCGCGAAAGGAGCAACAAATGAATCAACAACCAGAACAGAAATCGGCACTCGAGCAATTCGGCGTCAACCTAACTGACGTTGCCAAGGCCGGAAAGCTCGACCCAGTAATTGGGCGCGACGCAGAGATTCGTCGCGTCTCGCAGGTGCTCAGCCGTCGCACCAAAAACAACCCGGTGCTCATTGGTGAGCCTGGCGTTGGCAAGACCGCGGTGGTTGAAGGGCTCGCCCAGCGAATCGTTGCCGGCGACGTGCCAGAGAGCCTAAAGGGCAAGCAACTAATCAGTCTTGACCTAGCCGCTATGGTGGCAGGAGCCAAGTTTCGCGGTGAGTTTGAAGAGCGACTCAAGGCAGTTCTCTCAGAGATCAATGCCCGCGAAGGCGAAGTAATCACGTTCATCGACGAGTTGCACACACTGGTTGGCGCTGGTGCAGCAGACGGTTCGATGGACGCGTCGAA
>CANGGA010000099.1 GCA_947453285.1 Microbacteriaceae bacterium
AGTTGGTCGGTGACCGTGATGATGTCGGTTGGCTCACCCTTGCTATAGAGCACAAGGATGGCCTCGAAAATGGTTTCATGCTTCGGTGCGTAGAAGTCAGGGCCCTTCACGTGCTCGAAGACTTCGGCAATGGCCTCTTGCGAGAGCAGCATTCCGCCGATGGTGCATTGTTCGGCCAGAAGGTCGTTTGGCAGCATGCGTTGATCGGCCGGACGGCCCAAATCTGCGCTTGGAACGGATGCCAAAGTCATAAAAACCTCCTGATGAACCTTGAGTGTATGTCTAGCATGGGCCTGCGACACTCAACCTACAAACCGAGTTGTGCACCAATCTGTGCATAACTTGTGGAACACGCCCTAATAACTATTCAATTTTTGTGGATAGAGCTGTTGATAACTACCCCCGAACTCGGCTACAGGGCCTTATTTCATTGAGTTTCACCTTGTGCACAATAAAAGTTAACAAAGTCTAAACTAACGGATTAGGGTTGTGCATAACCTTCAACTATTGGGTCAGAATATCGCACTTATCCACAAGTTATCCACAGGTGTTTAAACTTGAGCCGCCGCGTTTTTATCCGTATGTGTCGCGTGGGCCGCGTCCGGGCACCGATCTTGGCCCCTTTTTCCAACTCGGAGCGTCTGGCCCAAGCAGTTTCAGGCTGGTGATTTCTAACTCTGGATGTGCCTCATTGACCTTGGCCAAGAGTGCCGTGTGCATCAAACGCAGCTGGGTGGCCCAGGCCGTCGACTTGCAGCGGATGGTAAGCACGCCGCCCACTAGCGTTTCGGGGTTTGAATTTGCGGCATTTTGCTCGCCAACCAATTCGGCCCAGCGATTGAACAGATCGGCCTCGGCCAGTTGGGCCTCCCAGCGGAATTCCTTGAGAACGCCGTCGATGGTCTGCCCCGCACTAATTGGGTCGCGGCCCTTGTCGAACGGTCGAGATTTGCTCGATTTGGCCTTTTCGATGATTCGTTTGGCATCGCGAGATAGTCGACCGGTCACGGCCTCGCGCATTTTGAAATAGAACTCCTGAGCGAAATCGCTAGCCACCTGTCACCACCCCTGCCTTTACGTTCAAAACTCTAGCCTTCAATTGCTCTGGAACATCTTCGCCGACGGCGGCGGTGATCAAAACCTGCTCGTTGCCGGCAACCAACTCGGCCAAACGGGCCCGTCGACCGGCATCTAGCTCGGCAAAGACATCATCGAGAATCAAGATCGGGTCGCCGCTTCGGGTCTCACCACGAAGCAGGTTGATCGATGCGAGTCTCAGGGCAAGCGCAAACGACCAACTCTCGCCGTGGCTCGCATAGCCCTTGGCCGGCAATGTCGAGAGAAACAAAACGAGGTCGTCGCGGTGCGGGCCGACCATGGTTAGCCCTCGTTCCAGTTCTTTTGCTCGAACCGATTCGAGCTTCGCGCGATAAAGCCCTGCGACTTCGTCCTGGTCGGCGGTCTCGATATATTCGAGACCCTCTGCATCGTCGTCTTCGCTGACCGTTGCTCCGAGCAGAGAGCTCTTAACCAAAATCCTTGGCTCGTTGTTTGCTATAGCGATGGCTTGATATGCCTCGGTGAGCAATGGGCGAATGCGCTCGACCAGAGCGACGCGAGCAGAAACTATTTCAGCACCGAACTTGATCAAGCTTTCATCCCAGGCGTCGAGCGTGCTGAGTGAGGTTCCCTTCGCCCCGGTCTGGCGAGCGGTGCGAAGCAATGTGTTGCGTTGTTTCAAAACGCGGTCGTAGTCGGTGAAGACGCCGGCGAAACGTGGTGACACCTGAACCAACAATTCGTCGATGAACGCGCGACGATTCGATGGGTCTTTCTTGATGATGTCTAGATCTTCGGGCGCGAAAGTAACGGTGTTCACATAGCCGAGAATGTCGCGCACTCGCGTTGCACTTGCCTTGTTGATGCGCGCGCGATTTTGAACATCGCGATTTAGTTCGAGCTCGAGCAAGGCGTCGCGACCATCGTGGTGTGCAAGGGCTCGGATGATTGCCTGGGCAATTGGCGGTTGCGCGTTGCGAATGAGCGGAAGATAACCGGCAACTCGATGACTCGAAAGCGTAGACAGATATCGAATCGCTTCAACGAGATTAGTTTTGCCTTGGCCGTTAGGGCCGACCAGAAGATTTACTCCGGGTTCGAATGAGACCTCTGCTGTCTCGTAGTTGCGAAAATTGGCGAGCGACAAATGTTTAATAAACATTCGTCACCCGCCAATCTCAAATCAACCGAAGTTGATTATTAAATTACTCAGCCTTCTTAACGGCGTGGCCACCGAACTGGTTGCGCAAAGCTGCGACAGCCTTCATTGCCGGTGAGTCATCCTGTCGAGATGCGAAACGAGCGAATAGCGATGCGGTGATTGCAGGCATTGGCACAGAGTTAGCAATTGCTTCTTCTACTGTCCAGCGGCCTTCACCTGAGTCTTCTACATAGCCCTTGATCTGCTCGAGGCTTGGGTCTTCTTTGAGCGCACGAACCAAGAGATCGAGCAACCATGAACGAACAACGGTTCCGCGCTGCCACGCAGCGAAGGTGCCGTGAACATCCTTGATGATGTCCTTCTTCTCGAGAAGCTCATAGCCCTCCGCGAATGACTGCATCATTCCGTATTCGATTCCGTTGTGAACCATCTTGGCGTAGTGACCGGCACCGACGTCGCCGACGTGAACGAAGCCTTCTTCGCGAGCACCCTCTGGGCGAAGCGCGTCGAAGATTGGCATTGCGCGATCGACGTTTACCTTGTCGCCACCAACCATTAGGCCATAGCCGTTTTCAAGACCCCAGACGCCGCCAGAAACGCCACAGTCTAGGTAGGCAATTCCGTGCTCGGCTAGTTCTGCAGCGTGGCGAATGTCTTCGCTGAAACGTGAGTTTCCGCCCTCGATGATTAGGTCGCCCTTGTCGAGGTGCTTAACCAATTCGTTGATTACGTCGTCGGTTGGTTGACCGTGAGGAACCATCACCCAAACGGTGCGAGGGGTTGGCAAAGCTTTGACTAGATCGGCAATTGAGTCAACGTCTGACACATCGCGTGAACGCGCGTAGCCGGTAACTTCGATGCCATTGTTGCGAAGACGCTGGCGCATGTTGCCGCCCATCTTGCCTAGACCAATTAGTCCAATGTGAGTCATGTTTATTCCTTTCGGATTTACTAGCGAACTAGCAAATTAGGTTGCAACAAGTAGCGGAAATTTTCGGAGTCAGATTTATCTTTCGCACCGTGACTGGTAACTAGCACTGGACTCGGCTTGTTTGGGTTTTCATGGTTTTTGGTGAAACCGATTTTTACAAATTCGGTGTGAACACCAGCAATTCCATCGATCAAGTATTGAGGCTTGAGCGATAGAACATTTTCTTCACCATTGAGCTCGGCATTGATGCTCTCGGATGCCTCGGCGACTTCGTTGCCGAGTGATTCCAATTTGATTGACTGCTCACCAAACGTGTATTTGATTGGGTGGTCGCGCTGAACAACTAGCATCACACGACGAGTCGATTCAAGTAGGTCTTGTTTTGATACAACCGCATAGTTCTCAACCTCTGTAGAGAACATGGTTTTGATTGGTGGGTAGTTTCCCTTGATTAGCAAAGCGGTTACCGACCGGTTGTTCGCCTGGAAGGCAACCATCTGTCGCTCTTCGTTGTTGATAATCGAAAGTGAAATGTCGCCCTGGTTTGCGAAAGTCTTCGCAACTTCTTGCAGAGTCTTAGAAGGAACCAAAACACTTGAGTTCTCTGTGCCTGGGTTTGCCTTCCAAGGCAGCTCAACTAAAGCCATGCGGTATTTGTCTGTCGCAAGCAATGAGATTTCGCGGTCGGTGGTCTCAATCTGAATTGCTGTGTAGATCGGCTGAACGTCGTCTTTCATTGCAGCTGCAGCCGCCTGATTGATTGCGGTGGCAAATGCCTCGCCGGCCACAACGCCAGAAACGACTGGGATTTCTGGCAGGGTCGGATATGCGGCAACATCCATGATTGGCAATGCAAATTTGGTTGAACCACAGGTGACATAGACCTTGGTTCCGTCGAGTTTAAATTCGACAGGGGCGTTTGGCAGTTTGGTTGCGATATCGCTCAATAGGCGACCCGGGACCAAAGTG
>CANGGA010000100.1 GCA_947453285.1 Microbacteriaceae bacterium
ACCGAAGAAGAGAGCACCAAGCTCATCTACATGGAAGACGAACTGCACAAGCGCGTCATCGGTCAAGAAGACGCCATCCGTGCGATCTCAAAGTCGATTCGTCGTCAGCGCGCAGGCCTGAAAGACCCGAACCGCCCATCTGGTTCGTTCATCTTCGCTGGCCCAACCGGCGTCGGAAAGACCGAACTCGCCAAGGCACTCGCCGAATTCCTATTCGACGACGAAGGCGCCTTGATCTCGCTCGACATGTCTGAATATGGCGAGAAGCACACCGTTTCTCGTTTGTTCGGTGCGCCTCCGGGCTTCGTCGGCTTCGAAGAAGGCGGCCAGCTAACCGAGAAGGTTCGCCGCAAGCCATTCAGCGTTGTCTTGTTCGACGAAATCGAAAAGGCTCACCCAGACATCTTCAACTCGTTGTTGCAGATTCTCGAAGAGGGTCGTCTAACCGATGGCCAGGGTCGCGTAATCGACTTTAAGAACACCATCATCATCATGACCACGAACCTCGGAACCCGCGACATCGCTCGCGGCGTGATGGGCTTCGCGCTCGAGGGCGATGGCGTTGCAGACTACGACCGCATGAAGGGCAAGGTCAACGAAGAGTTGAAGAAGCACTTCAAGCCAGAGTTCTTGAACCGTGTTGACGAGACCATCGTGTTCCCTCAGCTCAACAAGGACGAACTCGTTCAGATTGTTGACCTCTTCATCAAGAAGTTGGCCGTTCGCCTTGAAGACCGCAACATGACCATCAAGTTGTCGCAGGCTTCAAAGGATCGCCTCATCGAGATTGGCTTCGACCCAGCGTTGGGTGCTCGACCATTGCGTCGCGCAGTTCAGCGTGAAATCGAAGACAAGCTCAGCGAGCAGATCTTGCATGGAGAACTGCAGAACACCGAGCACGTCGATGTCGACTTCATCAATGGTGAATTTATATTCACTAGCCGAGCACGCGAGGCCGCTAGTAGCATTTAGTAATGCCTACTAGCACCTTTAGCGTTCGCCCAGCTCGCACCTCAGACGTGCGCGCTATCCAGGCGATTCGCGAGCCTTTTCTCGGCAAGGTGCTGCAACATCACGAGCTAGTTGGTCTCTTCGAAAAGATTCAAGAGTTTCAGGTTGTCGTCGATGCAAACGATCGAGTTCTGGCCGCCGGCGCTCTGCACGTCATGTGGCAAGACCTCGCCGAGGTTCGCTCGGTGGTTGTCGACGATTCACTTCGCGGCAAAGGCATCGGCCACCTCTTGGTCGAAGCGCTTCTAGAAGAGGCCCGCAAACTAGGCATCAGCCGCGTTTTCTGCCTCACCTTCGAAACCGAGTTTTTTGCCAAGCACGGCTTCGAACCAATCAGCGATGTTCCAGTCGATGCCGAAACCTTCGAAGAGATGGTTCGCTCGACCGACGTCGGTGTCGCAGAGTTTCTCGATTTGGCTCGAGTCAAAGAAAACACGCTCGGCAACACCCGCATGCTTAAGCTGCTCTAGCCAGCTGGCTAGTTAGCCTTGAGGCATGTCAAACCGCATGCCATCACGAAACAATCGGCCTTCTAGAGCAGTGCTTTACCGTCGTCGCCGAATCTTCTTTGGCAGCGCGGCCCTTGTGGTTATTGCGCTTGGTTGGTGGGCAGTCTCGTCGTTGATCGGGTTCGTCGGTGGCATCTTTAGCCCAGCGGCTGCGCCGACCTCTGCAGCGACTCTGGTTGCGGGAGCGCCTTGCGCCACCGGAACAGTGCAGGTGATTGCCGGTATCGGCGACCAATCGCAAACTTCGGCTACCACCTTCGCAAAGGATGCCAACCCGTTTATCTGGTTCAGCATCACCAACAACGGCACCGTCGCCTGCACATTTGATGCAGGCTCAGCAGTTTCGTTCTACACAATCACGAGTGGTTCTGAAACCATCTGGGATTCACACGACTGTGATCGCAGTCAAGACGCAAACGCGGTGGTCACCCTTCAGCCCGGCGAAACCAAGACCTCTGGCGCATCAACCTGGTTGCGCGTTTACTCTTCGAGCACAGGATGCTCTACCGGACAGAAGCCAACGGCTGGCGGTGGCGCTTCATATCACCTGCAGGCGACTGTGGGCGACATCGTGTCAAACGACGTGCAGTTTGTTTTGAACTAACTACCAGTTGAGGGCGAGCGCAAGAGCCTGCTTTAGCCCGCCAACACTGTTTTCGACACTGCGCACAAAGCCGAGGCGTTCGGCTTCTTGCTTGCGCAGCTTGTTGTTGGTGACCGGGCGAATTTCGCCGGCGAGTGAAATTTCGCCGAACGCTGCGAGGTTGTGTGACACCGGCTTATCTTGAACGGCAGAGGCGATTGCAATCGCGATTGCTAGATCGGCAGCTGGCTCGGTGATGCGAACACCACCAACGGTTGAAACATAAACATCGAGTTCGCCAAGACGCATGCCCGCGCGACGTTCGAGAACCGCGAGCAACATTGCAACTCGCGAAGAGTCGACACCGTTTGTGACTCGACGTGGGTTTGGCGACGATGACTTGACGACGAGTGCCTGAACCTCGGCGATCAATGCGCGCTTGCCTTCGACGGCAACGGTTACGCAGGTGCCTGAAACGGGGGTGTCGCCGCGCGACAAAAACAGACCGCTCGGGTCGGCAACTTCGCGAATGCCTTCGCCGGTCATTTCGAAACAACCAACCTCATCGGTTGGGCCGAAACGGTTTTTCAAGCTGCGCACGAAACGCAAAGAGGTTTGACGATCGCCTTCAAAGTGGCAAACAACGTCAACAAGGTGCTCGAGAGCACGCGGACCGGCGATGTTGCCATCTTTGGTGACGTGGCCAACCAAAATGATTGGCAGGTTTTGCTCTTTGGCAACACGAATCAGGTTGGTTGCCACTTCGCGAATCTGCGATGGCATGCCCGCGGCGCCATCTATTTCGGCGTGTGCAATGGTTTGAACCGAGTCGACCACGAGAAGTTCTGGTTTGACAGCTTCAATCTGGCCAAGCACCGAACCGAGGTCGGTCTCGCTCGCCAAGAAAAGGTTTTCGCTAAGTGCGCCGGTTCGCTCGGCACGAAGGCGAATCTGCCCGACCGATTCTTCGCCGCTTATATAGAGAACTCGGGCGCCACCCTGGGAGGTCTTGGCTGCGACCTCAAGCAAGAGTGTCGATTTGCCAACGCCTGGCTCGCCGGACAGCAGAACCACGGCCCCAGGAACCAAACCGCCACCAAGCACACGGTCGAATTCGGCAACTCCGGTGCCACGGCTAGCAACCGAGTCGGTGCTGATCTCGGTAATTGGGCGAGCTGCGCTCGAAGCCACGATGACCGACGCCTTGACGGCACGAACAGAGCCGAGACCCTTGCCACCGCCGACCGAGCCTTCGCGCAGGGTATCCCAGGCTTGGCACTCGCCGCACTGGCCAACCCATTTCACGGATGTCCACCCGCACTCGGTGCATGAATAAGAAGTCTTTGAGGCCATGCATCAAAACTACCCTGAGCCGGCGACAGCCAAGGTGCCTAAACTTTGAGTGTGAAGAACATTCGAATCGCAATTCTTGGCTCGGGCTCAATGGGCACTGCGATTCTCGACGGCCTAATTGCCAGCGGCATTCCAGCTGCGAACATAAACGTTTCGACTCTGAGCAAGGCGAGCGCTTTCAAACTGAAAGCCAAGGGCGTTCGCTATGCGTTCTCGGTGGAACAAGCCGAAGAAGCAGGCGAAAACGCAAACCAGAGCGCTGTTGATGGTGCTGATGTTTTAATCGTTGCGGTGAAGCCCGCCTATGTTCTCGAAACGCTGTCACACCTAGGCAGCCCAAATCTCAAATCAGACGCACTAATTATCAGCGTTGCAGCGGGTATTACTACTGAGGCAATGCAACACGAATTAGCAGGCGGCAACCCGGTGGTTCGTGCAATGCCAAACACTCCTGCGATTGTTGGCCGTGCAGTAACCGGCATCGCACTCGGCTCGCGCGCAACCGAAGCGCACCAAAAACTTGCCGAAGAACTATTTGCAACAGTTGGAAAAACTCTAACAATCAGTGAAGATCGCATCGATGCACTCAGCACAATTAGTGGCAGCGGTCCGGCGTACGTGTTTTTCTTAATCGAACAATTTATTGCGGCAGCGAAGC
>CANGGA010000101.1 GCA_947453285.1 Microbacteriaceae bacterium
TCGCGCTCATCAAAGTTAATCACCTGGAGTGCGAACGCGACCATCCACGCAGACTTTGATTCTCTGTTGACGACCACAAGGATGTCTTTCCAGACGTCTTTGAAGTTTTGAGTGGTTAGACCTGAGGCGGCAACTGGTGCAACGCCCTCTGTCGGAACACTCTCTGGGGAGCTTGGTGCTGAAGGCGCTGGCGCTGGGCTAGACGCCTGTTTTGGAGCCGAAGTTGCTGGCGCGCCGGTCATGCCAATGCGGCGCTCTAGACGTTCGATGCGAGCCAGACTGCCGGTTTCGGTTTCGTCGGCCGCCGGCACGAGAACCTTTGCGCACATGAGTTCGAGCTGGAGCTTCGGGCTGGTAGCGCCTGACATTTCGTTCAGGGTCTCGCTGACCACCTCGGCCGCATGGGTGAGCGATGACATTCCAAACTGGAACGACTGCGTAATGAGCTTTTCGATTTCGTCTTTTGGCGTGCCGCGCATAACGGCATCGGCATTCGCACCAACCGAAAGCACGACGATCAAGTCGCGCAAGCGCTCGAGCAAGTCTTCAACAAAACGACGTGGGTCTTGACCGGTCTGAATAACTTTGTCGACACTTGCGAAGACAGCACCAGCGTTCTTTGCGGCAAACGCTTCAATTACTTCGTCGAGAAGAGAGGCGTGCGTGAAGCCGAGAAGGGCGACAGCTCGGTCGTAGGTAACCTTGCCGCCGTCGCTGCCTGCCATGAGTTGGTCGAGCAACGAAAGCGAGTCACGAACCGAACCGCCACCGGCGCGAACCACGAGAGAAAGAACTCCGGCTTCGACTTCGACATTTTCTTCTTTGCAGAGAGTCTCAAGATATTCGTGCATCTGCGCAGGTGGCACCAACCTAAACGGATAGTGGTGAGTGCGCGAACGAATGGTTGAAATAACTTTGTCTGGCTCGGTCGTTGCGAAGATGAACTTCACGTGGGCTGGTGGTTCTTCGACAATCTTGAGAAGCGCGTTGAAGCCCTGTGGTGTGACCATGTGCGCTTCATCCAAGATGAAAATTTTGTATCGATCGCGGGCCGGTGCAAAAGCTGCACGCTCACGAAGGTCGCGGGCGTCGTCGACACCGTTGTGGCTTGCTGCGTCGATCTCAACGACGTCGAGAGAGCCGCTGCCCTCGCGCGAAAGTTCGATGCAACTCGGGCACTTGCCGCAAGGAGTATCGGTTGGGCCTTCGGCGCAGTTGAGGCAACGCGCAAGAATGCGTGCCGAGGTGGTCTTGCCGCAGCCACGTGGACCTGAAAAGAGGTAGGCGTGGTTTACGCGGTCGTTGCGCAGCGCCGTCATAAGAGGTGTGGTGACCTGGGTCTGGCCGATCAGCTCGGCGAACGCCTCTGGGCGATAGCGGCGATAAAGAGCGGTAACCATTTATCGAGCCTAACTCCCCCGCCTGACAGCGACTTACGCACGGATGCATTGTGAAGAACTCCCCGCACACCCGTCAGAGCCCAGTTACCCTTGCTGCATTTCTGCCCTGGGGGAGTTAGCCGAGGTGACGCCGCACGGGGAGTCCAAGGTCAAGTTTATTCGCCCGGATAAGCAGCCAAAACCCACGGATAGACTTAGGCGGTTGCGAGCAGTACCACGGCTCGAAACTTCCCAGGAGAATTCGCCTAGTGGCCTATGGCGCGCGCTTGGAAAGCGCGTTGGGTGCAAGCCCTCGGGGGTTCGAATCCCCCATTCTCCGCCAGAATGAGCCTCGCTAGGAGGCCGAGCGTATTTGGGTTTTCGTCGCAAGCTCGTCAAAGGTTCGCTGATTTGTCTCGAGTGCATCGCTGTTCATGATTGACCAGTCAGCCAGCCCCGTTACTGGACCAATAAGTGTCATCCCGATTTCGGTGAGCTGATATTCCACACGCGGGGGCACCTCTGCGAAGACGGATCGCTGAACGATGCCGTCGCGCTCGAGTTTTCGAAGAGTTACCGTGAGCATTCTTTGAGAAATGCCAATGACTCCAGTTTGGAGTGCTGAGAATCTTTGAGGACCCGAACTTAGAATCACGATCACAACGAGGGTCCATTTGTCTCCGAGCCGATCGAAAGTCTCGCGAATGAGGTCGCAATGCTCGGAGTATTTGAAACCCTTTTTCTTCTTATCCATTGCTTACCCCGGTGTCCCTAAGTTACGAAAATGTGCCTTTTGTAACCCTTTTCAGAGTTATCTATAGTCATGTTACGCACTTTAAATAACTAAACAAATACAGGAGCAAGAATGGTTCTTTCAGCCAACAAACGTATAGCTGCGCCCGCAAAAATAGGCGCCGGAATGTTTCTCTTGTGGAGCATCCTCCACATTTACGTTGGAGTTCTCGGCGTCCTAAATTTCTTCAACGCCGACATCAAGACCCAGTGGGCAGCCTTGCTCGGTGGAACAAACGCACCAGTCGACTCTTTCGTCTACCCAGCCGATAGTTTGACCAGCAATGCCCAGTCACACTTGATTTTGAACTTCTGCCTAGACGTCGGTGGCTATGGTGTTCTTGGCCTGTTTGTAGCCTGGATGATCTGGCGTCAAGCATCCTGGACCGGTTTTTGGATTGGTGCGATTGCAATCGGAATAGCTGATTTGAGCTTTCTATTTGCGATGGTCACAAGTGGAATAATCGTTGCTGACTTGGCAACCATCTCGGGTCCATTCATCTGGTTCATCGCAATTGGTCTTACACCTTTTGGGCTGCCAAAGAAAATCAAAACTACGAACTAGAGCGAGTTTGGGTCATTTCACCCTTTCGCCGCCAGGTTGGCTAGCATGATGGAATGTCAGAAAAAGAAGTCAGTGCTTACATAAACGCACAGCCTGAGCCAAAAAGATCGACTCTGATGGCCATGCGAAAGACAATTCTCGAGATAGAGCCAAGGCTTGAACAAGTGATTGCGTGGAAATCCCCGGCCTTCAAATTTGAAGGCAAATATGTTGCGGGGCTTTGCGCCTTTAAATCGCATCTGACATTTTCACCACAGAGCGCAGACGTTATGGCCGCGCACGACAAAGCTCTTGAAGGATTTGTAACTTCGAAAAGCTCATTTCAATTCGATGTCGATAAGCCTCTGCCGAAGGCTCTTTTGACGAAATTGATTAAGGCTCGACTCAAAGAGATCAAATAACCCAACCGAGAGGACCAGCGATGCGCGTTGGCTACGTAGTTCTTTATGTGAAAAATCCAGCTGAATGCCTCAGCTTCTGGACCGAGAAGGTTGGCATGGTCGAAAAGGGCCGCAAACAAGCAGGCGAATTCGCAATCGTGCAAGTTGGCTTCGCCGATCAACAGTTCTCGCTCGAACTTGTTCCGCTGGCGCTAATGGCAAACAATCCGGACGGCCTCGACTTAGCAACACCATCTATGGCGTTTCATGTCGAGAACCTCGAGGCTGCGCGTGAAAAACTCATTGACGCGGGGGTGCAGGCAACCGAGGTGGGTGACCACGGTGGCACAAATGCATTCGCGTTCTCAGACAACGAGGGCCGCTGGTTCGCGGTTACCCAGGCATAGAAAGATAAACCCATGAACATCGCACTTTGGATTGCATCAGGAGCACTTGCACTATTTGTAGCAGCAGCCGGATTCGTGAAGGCTTTTCGCCCAATCGCAGAAACTCGCAAAATGCCATGGACTAATGGCAAGAGCGACAACACCATTCGACTAATCGGCTTCTCCGAAATTCTCGGTGCTCTCGGATTGATTCTTCCGACTGCAACCGGCATCGCGCCAATTCTTACCCCGATTGCTGCTCTTTGTCTCGCTGTTCTCATGGGTGGCGCAACCGTTACTCACGTTCGCATCAAAGACCCGAACTCAGCCGCGATCACGACCGCAGTGCTTATGGCAATCGCACTCTTCATCGCGGTTGGTCGCTTCGCCGGCTTGGCATAAAACTTGCTTCATCACATCAGCGTCGGGGTCTCTGACCTTATTAGGTCTGCAGCGTTCTACGACGCTGTGCTGACACCACTCGGCTACATGCGAGCGTTTGAAGACATTCGCCCAGGCGAAAAGCATCAGGCGATTGGCTATGGGCTCGAGCTCGACAAAGACAAGTTCACAATCAAAGAGCGCCACTCGGGTGATCTTGCGCCCGGCAA
>CANGGA010000102.1 GCA_947453285.1 Microbacteriaceae bacterium
CTAGGGCTGACAAGCGACGCTTGTGAGCCAATCCTGCCAATGGGTTGTTCTGGTCCATGAACTGTGACAACTGTGAAGCTCCGAAGAACTCCTTGATTGCAGAAACGACTGGACGCAAGTTGATCAAAGTCATCGGAGTAATTGCTTCGATGTCCTGAGTCGACATGCGCTCACGAACGACGCGCTCCATGCGGCTTAGACCGATGCGAACCTGGTTCTGAATCAATTCACCAACCGAGCGAATGCGTCGGTTTGAGAAGTCATCGATGTCGTCAGACGAGATGGTAACTGCAGACTTCTTGCCGCCCATTACTAGGTCGATAGGAGTTGCGAGGTTTCCGTTCTGAGGAGCCTGGCTTAGGTCGAACACCAATAGGTACTTGATGGTCGCGACGATGTCTTCGATCATCAGGGTGTTCTTGTCGCCTGCTACGTCAAGGCCTAGCTTGCGGTTTAGCTTGTGACGACCAACCTTTGCAAGGTTGTATCGCTTGGTGTCGAAGTAAGTCGACTTCAACCATGCTTCAGCAACTTCAGGTCCGGCTGCTTCGCTGCGAACCTTGCGGTATAGCTCGCGAAGTGCATCTTCTTTGCTGATGATGTTGTTGGTTGCATAAGCCTTTGACTTGTCATACTCGAGAGTGTTCTCGATTAGGTCAACGTCGATGGTCCATGACTTTGCGTTCTTCGCAACTGCATCCTTGATGTCTGCGAACTCTGCGCGAATCTCGTCTTCTGAAAGACCAAGAGCCTTCAAGAAAATAGTTGCAGAAACCTTGGTCTTGCGGTCAACCTGAACCTGAACGATTGGCTTGCCGTAACGTGCCATTGGCTTGCGCTCTTCTTTGACCCACTCAGTCAAGAACTCAAGGTATGAACCACGGCTTGGAATGATCTGTGCACGGATGTTGCGAACATCCAAGTTTCCGGTGGTGTTGGTGGTCTGAGAGAAGTAGACACCAGGTGAACGCACGAGCTGTGAAACAACAACGCGCTCGGTTCCGTTAATAACGAAGGTGCCCTTCTCGGTCATCACAGGAAAGTCGCCCATGAAAACGGTCTGAGACTTAATCTCACCGGTTTCGTAGTTGGTGAACTCTGCCTTGATGTAAAGAGGCTGGGTGTATGAACGACCCTTTTCTTTGCACTGCTCAGGAGTGTATTCAGGATCGTAAAGCTCTGGCTTGTCGAAGCTGATGCCCATCTTCGGAGCCTGCGCTGGGTTTGCCGAGTCAACGATCGGAGAAATCTCAGCAAAGATTTCTTCGAGACCGTTCTTGGTTCCCGCTGGGTTCTTTTCTTTCCATGCAGGGTTGCCGATTAGCCAGTCAAAGCTTTCGGTCTGCAGGGTTAGAAGGTCTGGAACTTCAAGAGTTTCAGTTACCTTCGCGAATGAAAGGCGCTTTGCCGATCGAATGTTTTTAGTCTTCTTCGCCGATGCCAAGAGATGTCCCTCCAAGGAGTAGATCTGAGTGGTTGGAATCGCGACCCTAAAACCAGTAACGCCTCAATATGCGTCACGCGCGCAGCCAAAATATGCATGCGGGGTGATTGGGAGCAAACCTCTACCCTATAACGATTCGGGCAAGATTTCCAACATTTTTTTGAAATCGGCCCCGAAAATCCCTCGAAAGTGCTAATGAGGGCGATTTGACCCGCTCGCGGGCCTGAAGCCCTTATTTTTAGCGGGTTAGCAGGCGGTTAAGGCGTCGTTGATCTGGTCGGCGAGCGCGGCAGCGTCATCCACGCCTATAAATACGCGGTTGTATGGCCGACCGCTCAAATTGAGCTGCAAAAGGGTCTTGTGGCCACGCTTCCAGTAAACAAAGGCCGAATCCTTGGGTTTTATGTAGGTTCCGGCGATGATTAGCCCCGGCAAGGCGGTGCCTGGCACCCTAAAACCGATGGTTTTGACCCAATTTGGGTCGGCGACCGCTGCCCCACGGATGCTGGTGGCCGGAATGTGCACATCGCCGTGAACTGCGGCTAGGCGCTCCCAAAAACTCAGATGGATGACGATTTCGTCGTCTTTGAGCTCGATTTCAGGCATGCGACTAGGTTACCTGTGCATAATTCGGGCGACAACCCAGCATTTTTCCTAGATTTCGGCAATGACCAGGCCACGGCATCCCGATAAAGAGATTGAGGCGCTTATCCGTGAATGTGAAGCCCGCGGATGGTTGGTGCTTCGAGCTCGCAAGTATTACATCGGCCGCTGCCCTTGTGGCAGACACCAACGCACTTTCAAAATGACTCCATCGAATCCAAATTGGTCTCGCGAATGCCTGCGATTCTTGCGAAGATTGGATTGTTGGGAAAGGGGAAATCATGATTGAAGTGAAAATCGACGTGAAGCTGACTTCTGACCGTCAGTTGTTGAACACAGACCCTGCCGACATCTTTGATGCACTGGCCGAAGTGTTTTTTGGTGATGAGTCAGTAACCGAACAAGACATGGCCGGCGACTACTCGCTCATGAAGATCGACATGGATATGTGGGTAAACACCAACTCAGTAGAAGAGGCCTTCGCCATTGGCGTTCAGGCAGTAAAGGCAGCCATCGAGGCGGCAACCAAGCAGGTTCCTTGGGTTTCTGCAGAAATTGACTCGATTTCTGCTGGGCAACTAGAGGCTGCCTAGGCATCCGCAAAAAGAAAATGACCCCTGAAATGGGGTCATTTTGTTTTTCTGGCGGTGACGGTGGGATTTGAACCCACGGTACGCGTTAACGTACACAACATTTCGAGTGTTGCACCTTCGGCCGCTCGGACACGTCACCGTGGGATAGATTACCAGCATGAGCGCCTCAGGTTCAATGCGTGCGATTGTTGCAGCCCTCGCTGCCAACATCGGCATTGCCATTACAAAATTCATTGCCGCCGCCATTTCGGGCTCTGCGTCAATGCTCGCCGAGGCAATCCACTCGGTTGCCGACTCGGGCAACCAGTTCTTGCTAATTGTTGGTGGTCGTCGCTCGCGTCGAGTTGCTACAGCTGCCCATCCGTTTGGTTATGGTCGCAGTCGATTCATCTATGCGTTCATGGTTTCGATCGTGCTGTTCAGCATCGGTGGAATGTTTTCGATTTTCGAAGGCTTCTCGAAGCTAAGCGAACCGCACGAACTCGATAACGCCTGGTTGCCACTTGCAGTTCTCGGCGTCTCGATCGTTCTTGAGAGTTTCTCGCTTCGCACAGCTTTGCGCGAGGCGAAGAAGATGCGCGGCAAGTCTTCGCTCGTGAAATTTATTCGTCACGCAAAATCACCAGAGCTTCCTGTGGTGATGCTTGAAGACATCGCCGCACTAATCGGTTTGGTGTTTGCGTTCGCCGGCATCTTGCTCACAGTCGTCACGCACAATCCGATCTTCGATGCATATGGCACTCTGGCCATTGGCACGCTGCTGATTGCGGTAGCGGTCATTTTAGGAATCGAAACCTCATCACTGCTCATTGGCGAAGGCGCGAGCGCCGATGACGTTGCCCTTATTCGCGATGCGCTCGAAGTTGTCGTTGGCAAGGGCGGCGTGATTCACATGAAGACTCTTTATCTTGGCCCAGATGAGTTGATGCTCGGCGCAAAGATTGCGATTGCCAAAGACGCGAGCGGTGCAGAGATTGCTGAGACTATCGATGCCGCCGAAGCGTCAGTGCGCAACGCCGTTCCGGCAACTCGAGTGATTTACCTCGAGCCTGACATCAAGCGCGCTTCGCCTCGAAAAAAGCCTTCAGCTGCGAAGAGCACTCCTGCTCGAGCACGCCGCTAATAACTTCGGCCGGTGCGCCTAGCCGCGCATCTCTGATCAAGTCATAGAGCGAACCGGATGCGCCCACGCGTGCATCCCAGGCACCAAACACGACTCGACCAATTCGGGCCGCCACGATTGCCCCGGCACACATGACGCAGGGCTCGAGAGTGACTACAAGCGTGCAGTCTTCTAGGCGCCAGTCTTTGCGAAGCTTTGCTGCCTTGCGAATTGCAACGATTTCTGCGTGGCCGGTTGGATCGCTATCGGCCTCGCGTTCGTTGTGGCCGAAGGCAATGACTTCGCCATCTGGCGAAACAATTAGTGCGCCGACCGGAACATCATCGCCAGACTCAGCGGCCTC
>CANGGA010000103.1 GCA_947453285.1 Microbacteriaceae bacterium
CTCAAAACCAAAATCATCATCGGCGCATTCGCGTTCATAAAGTCGACGACATAAACGAACGCCGCCCAACCCATTCCTATGTAGATCGGAACATAGAGCCAGCGCGGTGCGTTGATCCAGAAAACGCGAAACAGAATTCCAAGAATCGCAGTTGCCCAAATGATGATGATCAGCGGCAGCGCTTTATCGCGCTGAAGGGCGAGCAGAGTAATTGGCGTGTATGAACCGGCGATGAGCACGAAGATGTTCGCGTGGTCGATGCGCTTCAAAATTTTCTTAGCGCGAGGCTTCCAGTTGAAGCGGTGATAGAGCGCCGAGTTGCCGAACAGCAAGAACGAGCTTGCGAAGAAGATCGCGCTTGCAACCTTGGCCACAACGCCATCGGCAAGCACCACGAGCACGATGCCGGCGGCAATCACGATTGGCAGCACGCCGGTGTGAATCCAGCCGCGCCAGGTCGGTTTGACGTCTGGGGTTGGCTCGCGATATCCCTCGCTGATTGGCATGCTCATATGCCAACCTTATGCGCCTAAAGGGCAAGGCGAAAGGGCTTCGGTCAGCGGGCATCCGTGGGTTTAGTAGATTTCAACTGTGCGCAATCTTTTGTACCGCCTCTACGAGAATCGTCTCGAGCGCGGTCTGGCATCGGCAGATCTGCCAAAGCACGTTGCCGTAATGCTCGACGGAAACCGGCGCTGGGCCGAGCGTCGCCAGGGAGCAAAGGCTTCTGCCGGTCATGCTGCCGGTGCGCTAAAGATTTTTGAGTTTCTAAAGTGGTGCGACGAGATTGGCATCAAGAACACCACTCTCTATATGCTCTCGACAGACAACCTCTCGAAGCGCTCGAGCGACGAATTGCAAGACTTGCTTCGAATCATTGGCGAAGTGGCAACCGAGATGGCAGATCGTGGTCGTTGGAAAGTGCGCCTAGTAGGCGACCGGGCAATTTTGCCGACAGACTTGCGCACTGCTATCGAAGCCGCCGAAACCAAGACCGCGAATTACAAAAAACCGATCGTGAACCTTGCTGTTGCCTATAGCGGTCGCACCGAAATCGCAGATGCTGTCAAAAGCATTCTCAAGCAGCACTCTGGCAAGGGGGAGTCAATCGACCAGGTGGTCGAGGTGCTCACCCCAGAACTAATTGCCGAGCATTTGTATACCGGCGGCCAGGCCGACCCAGACCTAATCATTCGCACCTCGGGCGAACAGCGCCTCAGCGGTTTCTTGCTCTGGCAGAGCAGCAACAGCGAGCTCTACTTCGAAGAGGCGCTCTGGCCAGACTTTCGCAAGGTCGACTTCTTGCGTGCGATTCGTGCCTTTGCCAACCGACACCGTCGATTTGGCGCCTAAAGTCGCGGCCGCCTCGGGCTTAGCTCCCGGCGGCCAGACGACTAAGTAAACAACTCATTACGAAACCCGCTCTCGGGCGTGTCGGTCGCACGGCTTTTTCTAGGGCAGGCGTATCTTCGCCTCAGGAAACAACTAAAGGAGCACCCGTGGCCCGAGCCGGTTCAACTTCGACCACCGCAAAAACCAAGTCTGAAACGGCTGCCAAGAAGAAACCGGATGTCGCCACCAAGACATATGTGCTCGACACATCGGTGCTGCTTTCTGACCCTCGCGCACTGTTCAAGTTCAAAGAACAAGAAGTTGTAATTCCGATCATCGTGATCAACGAGCTCGAGAAGAAGCGTCACGACCCAGAGATTGGCTACTACGCGCGACAGGCGCTTCGCAATCTCGATGACTTGCGTGCCGAACACGAGCGACTAGATTTTCCGATTCAGGTTGGTGACGGCGGAACCCTTCGCGTTGAACTGAACCACATCGACCAGTCGGTCTTGCCTAGCGGAATGCAACTGGGTGACAACGACTCACGCATTTTGGCCTGTGCCTTCAACCTGGCAAGCGAAGGTCTCGACGTAACCGTAGTTTCGAAAGACCTGCCGATGCGCGTTAAGGCCGCATCGCTTGGCATGCAGGCAGAGGAATATCGAAACGACAACGCGGCCGATTCTGGCTGGACCGGCATCTCAGAAATTTCTTTGACCGGCGAGGAGGTGAACGACCTCTACGACACCGAGATCATCAAGCACAAGGATGTCGCCAACCTGCCGGTGAACACCGGTCTAGTGATTCACTCGGAGCGCGGCAGTGCTCTCGGGCGCGTTGAGGCCGGCTCGAAGATCAAGCTCGTTCACGGCGACCGCGATGTCTTTGGTGTGCACGGCCGAAGCGCAGAGCAGCGCCTTGCCATTGATCTGCTGTTAGACCCAGAAGTCGGCATCATCTCGATGGGTGGTCGCGCCGGAACCGGAAAGTCTGCGCTCGCTCTCTGCGCAGGTCTAGAAGCGGTTCTAGAGCGTCGCCAGCACAAGAAGATCATGGTCTTTCGTCCGCTGTTCGCAGTTGGTGGGCAGGAGCTCGGCTACTTGCCTGGCACCAAAGCAGAGAAGATGAACCCATGGGGTCAGGCAATCTTTGACACCCTCGGCCCATTGGTTTCTAAAGAAGTAATCGACCACGTGGTTGACCGCGGCATTCTCGAGGTTTTGCCGCTGACGCACATCCGTGGTCGTTCGCTGCACGATGCCTTCGTGATTGTCGATGAGGCGCAGTCGCTCGAGCGCAACACCTTGCTCACCATGCTGTCGCGCATCGGTCAGAACTCGCGCGTGGTCTTGACTCACGACGTTGCGCAGCGAGACAACCTGCGGGTTGGTCGTCACGACGGAATCGCATCTGTCGTCGAGCAGCTGAAGAACAACAAGCTGTTCGCGCACGTGACCCTCACCCGCAGCGAGCGTTCTGCAATTGCCGGCTTGGTCACCGACCTGCTCGACAACTAATGAACGATCAGCAACGCAGCCTGGCTGCACATGCATTCAATGCCGCCTGGGATGCCCTCGAGGCAGATGAGTTTATTTCTGCAGTCGAGTTGGCGCGCGAATCGCTTCGACTCTGGCGCGAGATTGGCGGCCACCGTGAGTTGTGCGTCGGTGAGTGGATGGTTGGGCGCACGCGTGCCTATGCCGGCGATTTTGCGGCAGCCAGGGTTGCAGCCGGTGAGGCAGAGCAAGAGCTAAACGCACTTGGTGCAGAAGCCGAAGATTGGCTGCACGCATCGGTGGCCGAGCTGCACGCGCGTGCGCACTCGAACGAACCGGCTTCAGTGAACTATCAACACTTTTATGAGACCGCGCAAACTTTAATCGCAGGCATTCACGACTCTGAAGATCGCGGTCTCATCGAGGCTCAGTTCAGCGACCTTCCGGTTCCTGAATAGCGACCGAACTTCGCTGTAACAAATCGTCATTACGCTTGCAGCGGTTAGGCACGCGCAGGCTTGGCGCTTAAAATTGACCCATGACTCAACGCATTTACAACTCGATTACCGAAGCCTTTGGCAACACCCCGCTAGTTCAACTCAACCGAGTCACCGATGGTGCCGGCGCTCGCATTCTTGCGAAGCTTGAGTTCTATAACCCTTCGAGCAGCGTGAAAGACCGCCTCGGCATCGCCATGGTCGACGCAGCCGAAGACTCAGGCGCCCTAAAGCCTGGCGGAACCATCGTCGAGGCCACCTCGGGAAACACCGGCATCGCCCTCGCCATGGTTGGCGCTGCCCGTGGCTACCGTGTGGTCATCACAATGCCTGAGTCGGTCTCAAAAGAGCGCCGTGCGCTCATCCGTGCCTATGGAGCCGAACTCGTGCTCACACCTGCCCCAGAAGGCATGAAGGGCGCTGTCGCCCACGCTGAAGAGCTTGGCAAGCAGCCAGGCCACGTATTGGTTCGTCAGTTCGAGAACGAGGCCGGGCCCGCGATTCACCGTCGCACAACCGGCGAAGAGATTTGGCGTGACACCGAGGGCAACATCGACGCATTCGTTGCTGGCATTGGCACCGGCGGCACCATCACCGGCGTTGGCCAGTTGCTTCGTGAGAAGCACCCTGGCATCAAGATCTTCGGCGTCGAGCCAGCAGCTTCACCGATCTTGAACGGTGGCACATCTGGCCCACACCCAATTCAGGGAATCGGTGCGAACTTTGTTCCTGACGTGCTCGACCGCGAAATCTATGA
>CANGGA010000104.1 GCA_947453285.1 Microbacteriaceae bacterium
CGGTGTTGCCCTTGTCTACCAAGCCGTTCAAGACCAACAAGAGTTTGCGCACGTCTTCGAAGTGCAAACCGGTTGTTGGCTCGTCTAGAACATAGATGCTTCGACCATAAGAACGTCGCTGAAGTTCGGTTGCCAGCTTCACGCGCTGGGCCTCGCCACCACTCAATGTCGTCGCGCTTTGACCCAGTCGAACATAGCCAAGACCAACTTCGACGAGAGTCTCGAGGTAGCGCGCAATCGAATTAATTGGTGCAAAGAACTCGGCAGCCTCGGCAATTGGCATCTCGAGAATCTCGGCAATGTTTTTGCCCTTGTATTTCACCTGAAGTGTCTCGCGGTTGTAGCGAGCTCCGTGGCATACCTCGCAAGAAACGTATACGTCTGGCAAGAAGTTCATTTCGATCTTCAGCGTGCCATCGCCAGAACAAGATTCGCAGCGACCGCCCTTTACGTTGAACGAGAAGCGACCCTGCTGGTATCCCCTTGCCTTTGACTCCGCGGTGTCTGCGAAGAGTTTTCTAATGTGATCGAAGACGCCTGTGTAGGTTGCCGGGTTTGAGCGTGGAGTTCGACCGATTGGCGCTTGATCTACGTGCACGACCTTGTCGAGCTGATCTATTCCGTCAATACGTTTGTGTTTGCCGGCAACGCCCTTAGCCCCGTTTAGTCGGTTGGCAAGGGTCTCATACAAGATGTCGTTAACCAGCGATGACTTGCCTGATCCGCTAACGCCGGTAACGGCAGTGAATACGCCGAGAGGAAATTCAACGTCGATGTTCTTGAGATTGTTCTCGCGTGCGCCAATGACCTTCACTTTGCGCTTTGGGTCGAGCGGGCGCCGTTCTGTCGGTGTCTCAATTTTTTGCTTGCCGCTCAAGAAAGCACCGGTTACCGATTCTTTATTCTTCAGAATGTCCTTGTATGGACCGCTGTGCACCACGTTGCCACCGTGCACGCCAGCGCCTGGACCAATGTCGACAATCCAGTCGGAAGCCTTGATGGTGTCTTCGTCGTGTTCTACAACAAGCAAGGTGTTACCCAAGTCTCGGAGTTTGATCAGGGTTTCAATCAATCGGCGGTTATCACGCTGGTGCAAACCGATTGATGGCTCGTCGAGCACATAAAGCACTCCGGTTAGACCCGAGCCAATTTGGGTAGCCAAGCGAATGCGTTGTGCCTCGCCACCACTGAGCGTTGCCGCGGCGCGGTCGAGGCTCAGATAGTCGAGACCGACAGCAAGCAAGAACTCTAGGCGGGCCTTGATTTCGCGAAGCACCTGTGCGGCAATCTTCACGTCTCGCGCATCGAGTTTGATCTTTTCGAAGAATGCAAAGCAGTTTGCCAAGCTGAGTTTGGCGACATCGGCGATAGAACTGTCGTTTACCTTGATTGCCAAGACCTCTGGTCGAAGTCGGCTGCCGTCGCAGGCCGGGCAATCTACCTCACGGTGATAGCCCGCCCATTTTGCTCGGGCATAGTCACTCTCGGTTTCGAGAAGCTTGCGTTCGACATAGGCAATCACGCCCTCGAATCCTGTGGTGTATCGCAACTCGCGACCGTACTTGTTCTTCCACTTGACCTGCACGTCGAAGTTGTTTCCATAGAGCACGGCCTGCTGAATCTCTTCGTCTAGCTTGTTCCAAGGAGTGCTCAGCTTGAATTTAAGCTCGGTGGCTAGGCCTTGCATCATGCGGGTCATGTATGGGTATAGCTTGCCCTGCGGGGTTGACCACGGAAGCAATACGCCATCGGCGATTGAATCGTCTAGATCGCCTAGCACCAAGTCGGGATCAGCGCTCTGCTTTGTTCCTAGACCGCCACACTCGGGGCATGCGCCGAACGGTGCGTTGAAAGAAAAAGTTCTCGGTTCGATTTCGGTGATCGCGAGCGGGTGCTCGTTCGGGCACGACATCTTCTCGCTGAAGACACGGGTCTTCTTTGCCGCGTTCTTCTCGTCAACCATGTCGATGATGATTCGACCACCAGCTAACTTCAGCGCGGTCTCAACCGAATCGGTTAGACGACCGACAATGTCTTTCTTAGAGACCAGACGATCGACTACGACCGAGATGTCGTGCTTAAAAGTCTTTTTGAGCGGTTTTGCTTCTGCGAGCTGAACCACTTCGCCATCGACGACGGCTCGTGCGTAGCCTTGCCCAAGCAGATCCTTGAACAAATCTGCGAACTCACCCTTTTTCTGGTCAACGATCTGAGCCAGAATCTGAAATCTGGTTCCCTCGGCGAATTCCATGATTTGATCGACGATTTGCTGCGGAGTCTGCTTGACGATTCTTTCGCCGCACTCTGCACAGTATGGAATGCCGATGCGAGCCCAGAGCAGACGCAGGTAGTCGTGAATTTCGGTGATTGTGCCGACGGTCGAGCGTGGGTTTCGGTTTGTCGACTTTTGGTCGATCGATACCGCCGGGCTAAGACCCTCGATGAAGTCAACATCTGGGCGGTCGACCTGACCCAAGAACTGGCGGGCATAAGAAGAAAGGCTTTCGATGTAGCGGCGCTGACCCTCGGCGAAGATGGTATCGAATGCTAAAGAAGACTTGCCCGAGCCACTCAGACCCGTGAAAACGACCATCGAATCGCGCGGAATCTCGATATTCAGGTTCTTCAAGTTGTGCACGCGGGCACCCTTGACGACGAGCTTGTTTGAGTGGGTTACTGGAGTGATTGACACCCTAGAAGTCTAAATCGACTAGGCCTTGTCAACGTGCCCAGCGGCCTCCATTTGGCGAAGTTCGCGCTTCAGTTCGACCATTTCGTCACGGATGCGCGCGGCCAATTCGAATTGCAGCTCCCCGGCGGCGGCCTTCATCTGTTCTTCGAGTTCAATGACCACCGAGAGAATCTCGTCGTAGGCCTTGCCCGCGATTCCCTTGCGACCCTTAGTGGCGCTCGCAGACTGGCCAGACTTCAGTTTGCTCGATGACTTGCCCTTGTTCTCTGCAATCAACTTTGCGGTGTCTTCTTCTTCGCGCATGATGTCGTCTGTGATATCGGCAATCTTCTTGCGCAGTGGTTGCGGGTCGACTCCCCTAGCCAAGTTGTAGGCAACCTGCTTCTCGCGGCGACGGTCTGTCTCTTCTATCGCCTTGGCCATGGCATCGGTGATGCGGTCGGCATACATGTGCACCTCGCCGTTGATGTTTCGAGCGGCGCGGCCGATGGTCTGAATCAACGAGGTGGCCGAGCGCAAGAAGCCCTGTTTATCAGCGTCGAGAATCGCAACCAGCGAGACCTCTGGCAGGTCTAAGCCCTCACGAAGCAAGTTGATGCCGACTAGAACGTCATATGCTCCGGTGCGAAGCTCGCGCAACAACTCGACGCGACGAAGCGTGTCGACGTCGCTGTGAAGGTAGCGCACTCGCACGCCCGCTTCGGTCAAGAAGTCGGTAAGTTCTTCAGACATCTTCTTAGTCAGCGTGGTGACCAAGATTCTCTCGTCTTTCGCAACTCGCACTCTGATTTGCTCGAGCAGGTCGTCGATCTGACCCTTGGTCGGCTTAACCACGATTTGCGGATCAATCAAACCGGTCGGGCGAATGATCTGCTCGACAACTCCGTCGCTGACGCCCATTTCGTATTTGCCAGGGGTTGCCGATAGGTAAACCGTCTGACCGACGCGCTGCTGAAATTCATCCCAGCGCAATGGTCGGTTATCCATGGCAGAAGGAAGCCTGAATCCGTGTTCGACCAACGTGCGCTTTCGAGAGGCGTCACCCTCATACATGGCGCCAATTTGCGGCACGGTCACGTGAGACTCGTCGATGACGGTCAAGAAGTCATCTGGAAAATAGTCGAGCAGACAGCTTGGAGCCTCGCCCGGTTCGCGGTCGTCGATGTGTCGAGAATAGTTCTCAATGCCGCTGCAAAAGCCGAGCTCGCGAATCATTTCGAGATCGAAAGTCGTGCGCATCTTGATGCGCTGTGCCTCGAGCAGTTTTCCCTGAGACTCGAACTCTTTCACGCGCGCAATCATTTCGTGTTCGATTGCCTCCATGGCTCGGCCCATTTGCTCGGCCGGTGCCACGTAATAAGAGGCAGGAAA
>CANGGA010000105.1 GCA_947453285.1 Microbacteriaceae bacterium
AACAGCACTTTCTCTCAGATCTCGGTGGCAGCTGCCCCGATGATGTGTGCTGCCATGTGCATGCGAATGTGTCGCTAAGCCCTACCCCGGCCAAGCCAAGACACCAGCACCCCGACAAACACACGTGATTCGTGTATTTCTCAAAATTCGCACACACAGACCAAAGGACTAGTCAAATGACCATTTCAAACATCCAGGATTACCGCTCAAACGCAGCTCGCAAGCTTGCCCCGGCAGCCGCCCCGATTGCAACCCCGGTTACCGGTGTTCCGGCCGAGACCGAGGCCCGTGGCTTCGCGCTTTACCTAGGCGTCGACGAGGCAACCGCACAAGCCCACGGCACCTCGCTCACCGAAATTGCCAATGCCCTCAAGAACACCTTCGCCGAGCTCGTGCCAAGCGCAGCCGACCAGACCTATGCGGCAGTGGCTCTTGCGCCAAAGGGTGCCGGCGGTCGAAGTGTTGATGTGGTTCGCACCGCACTTCGCGACCCTCGCGCCCTGGATAAGTTGGTGGCCACTCAAGACGACGAAGCTGCGCAAGGTGTGACAGTCGATCTCGATCGCAAGCGCGTTTATGCAAACGGCATCAACGCCGACTTCACCACCAAGGAGTTCGCAATTCTTGCTCACCTGATTCAAAACGAGGGAACGATTTTCTCGCGCGAAGAACTTGGCAAAGTTATTTGGAGTAACACCGAGGGCGAGGCGCCGAACGACCGAACCATCGACGTTCACATTCGTCGCCTGCGCGCAAAGATCGAGGGCTTCGAAGACATCGTGCGCACGATTCGTGGCAAGGGTTACACCTTCGAAAAGCACCCGGATGTTCTCGTCGAGGGCTAAGCGCAACGGCTAACCTAGACGGGTGTCAGACCAAAAACAAACAGCACGCGAACTTGCCGAGCAACTGCTCGCGCTTGTCGACGAAGGCAAGAACATGCCGATTCTGCTGATCGACGGTCGCGCCGGAAGCGGCAAGAGCACGCTCGCCGATGCAGTGCAGAACGAGTTTTTTCGCCTTGGCGAATCTGCCCCGCGATTGATTCACATGGATGACCTCTATGCCGGATGGGATGGCCTGCAACTCGGTGTCGAATATTTGCAGCGAGCAATTTTGAACCCGCTAAGCAAGCGCGAGGTTGCACACTATCAACTCTTCGATTGGTCTAGCGGTGAGCGAAGGGAATGGCGCGAGTTCGCCGGCGGCACTCCCCTAATCGTTGAAGGCTGCGGAGCCATCAATCGAAACTCGATTGAGGCAGCAGACCTGAGCGTGTGGCTCGAAGAAGATGAAGAGACCAGAAAGCAGCGCTGGCTAGAGCGCGAAGGCAATGACGAGCACTGGGCTAGCTGGGCCGCGGCAGAACTCGATTTCTATGCGCGAGAGCGCAGCGCCGAACTTGCCGCTCGGGTTATCAGTTAGGGCTATTGGCAATTTGGGTCGCTTGCGACCCGAATCATTGACCTCGTGAGATGCGCTCGGCGAGTTCGAGCACTGAAAGTGCGTCGGCAAGTGCTGCGCCGGCAGGAAGCTTCGAAACCCCGATGCCCTCGGTCATGGCGTGCAAGGCACGAGCCTGCTGCAAGAACCCTGGCTTGAGCGAGATGTCTCGCTGGGCAATCTGAAATGCCGGCTCAACCGGGCGAGGTCGGTAGGTGCGAATAGGCACCTCATTGGTTGGCTCGTGCACATCGATGCCGTCATACTCGATGAAATTTTCTAGCGGGCGCATCTGCCCAAATCGGCCCTGCGCATAGATGTCGATTGCAAAGTTGGCTGGTGAACCGAAATACAAATTGATGTTTCCGACATTGCCGGTTTCTGAAACTACGTTCACCAAACGAGAGAGCATGCCCTCGGTGACATTCACCTTTTCACCTGAGGCTTTAGCAGCTGCAAGTGCCTCGGCGTTTGGCGTCGCGTCTTGCGCAACGATGTTGGTGATCATGTTGAAGCGACCAAAAACTGCTTGAAGCATGTCGAGAACGTGCACCGAGTTGGCAAGCAACGTGTTTTGCTTTTGCTCGGCAGTCATGAATGGATTTGACGAAGCTTCTGCAATGGTTGCCTGAAAGGTGGCGCCGCCATTGGCGAAAACAAAACGAGTTGCGGCCTCGACCGAAGAGTAGAAGCGTCGGTTGTAGCCGACGAGCACGTCTTCGTCGCGAATTCCCATGAGCGAACGAATCACATCTGCCGAGTATGAGACCGGCTTTTCGATGAGAATCTTCGAGGTGCCCTTTAGCGCCTCGGCCAACAGCATCGGCAACGAAGCAACATCGCTCGCGATCACCAAGGCATCGGGGTTGCGCGCAATTACCTCGTGAGCCGAGTCGACGCGTGCGCTTGGCTGAAAGCGCTCGTTTAGGGCGGCGGCCTTTTCAGAACCTGGGCGGGAGGCAATCGAATCGATTGTGAAGCCCGCCTCGACCAATGCGCTTAGGTGAAACGGAACGATGCTTCCGGCGCCAATAACACCAACGGTTTTGCTCACGAGATGCTCCACTGACGCTCGGCCTCGACCTCAGAGACCTGAACCGGAATGCTGAGGCGCTCGCCCTTTTCGCTTGAAATAAGGGCGGCGAGCAGATCTTCGGCTGTGAAGGCCGGGTCTGGCGCAGATCCGTGGGCCGAGTCGTCGCCTTCGAGAACGGTTTGATAAAGCGCAGTCATGCCGGTTAGGCCGTTTTCGTTTAGCCAGAGGTTGCCGCGAAAGACTTCGACAGAAGCGTTGCCGGTGCGAGTCACCGAAGGGTATTGCTCAATCTCAGCCGCAACTCGCAAACGCAAAACAAAATCACCGTTGGGCGCAAGCTCGCCCTCGGCATTGCGCCAAAGCAACTGAGCATATTCGTTGATCGAAGAAGAGTTATTTAGCGAAATTGAAAAACGACGACGGCCCGAATAGCCATAAACAGCGGTGCCCTCATAAAACGCGAGGTCGGCGTGACGCGGATTGATGTTTTGAGTATCTAGATCTGCCATCACAGTTAGCGGGCGCGCACCAAACATGAAGTTGGCAAAGTCAAGGTAGTGAATTCCATTGGTGGCAAAGCAACGAGCGCCACCAATCACGTTGATTGACTGAAGCTCACCAAGAGAGTGCTCTGCGGCAAGTTTTTCGATGCCGGCCTGCAAACCAGAGAATCGACGAGTTAGGTTGATCCAGAGCTTGCCGCCGACACCGCGAACCTCATCGCCAATTGCGCGAACATCTGCAATCGAATCTGCGAGCGGTTTTTCGGCGACAAAGTTGCGCTGGCCAAAACCGAGAAGTTCACGAATTGTCTTAACGTGATCAGGGCCCCAGTTGGCCACAACAGCGATGTCAAATGGAGCGGTTGCGATTTCGCCAGCGAGTTCTGCAACCGAAGTGCGCGTCGAAACTCGACCATCGCCCTCTGCCTTTGCCCAGGCAAGTGTCTCTTCGTTGATGTCGACCACGGTGACGGCGTCGAAAACTGGCAGCAACTCTTGAAGGTGCTTTTTGCCGATTGATCCGCAGCCCACGAGAAGGGCTTTGGAGCCGCGCTTAGTCATGTGGCAAGTTTAAGGCTTTAGGCCTTGCGGTTCTTCAACCAGGTGCGCAGCCCGGCCACTAATGACGCGGCAATAAAGAAGATTGCGATGCCATAAGAGGCGTTCTTGACCGCTGGAATCGAATAGGCATAGAAACCGCAAATCGTTAGACCGGTTCCCCAAGCCAGCGCGCCAACGGCGTTTGCGGTTGAGAACTTGGCGTAGGTCATCTTCGAGATGCCGGCAATGGCCGGAACAAACACACGAGCCCAAGGCATGAAGCGAGCAATCACAACAGCCCACCAACCCCATGCCTGATAGAACCGCTCGGATTTTGCGATCGCCGAAACCAGCCATGCCCCGCGGCGCTTCTCAAGATAAGGTCGCCCAACGCGAAGTCCGATTGCATATCCAACCTGGTCGCCCATCCATGCAGCGAGGCCAACACCTGCGGCCATGACGAAGATGTTTACGCCAGACCAGGCGCCACTTGCCGAAGATGCAGCGGCAACCAAGCCGGCAGCGAAG
>CANGGA010000106.1 GCA_947453285.1 Microbacteriaceae bacterium
CGAGTCGAAGGCAAACATGACATCAGTAAGTGCGATGGCGATGAACACCACCAACATCGGGGTGAACAGCTTCTTTCCGTCTTGCACCGTGCGAACCTTAGCGCCATCAAAATCTTTTGAAACCTGCACGCGCTTGCGAAGCCACTGAATCAACTTGCTTTCAGATTCTTCTTCGTCATCGTGCGATCTGAAGGCTTGGTGCCAGGCGGTGTAAAGCAAGAAAGCGCCGAAAATGTAGAAGATTGCGCTGAAAGACTCAATCAGGGCTGCTCCCACGGCGATGAAGATTCCGCGAAGAATGAGTGCAAGAACCACACCAACCATCAAGACTTCTTGCTGATATTTCTTTGGCACGGCAAAGCGACCCATGATAATCACGAACACGAAGAGGTTGTCGAGACTAAGGCTGTATTCGGTGAGCCAACCCGCGACAAACTCTGCGGCTTTCGTTGCCGAAACGAGTTGCCAGAGCAAGGCTGCAAAGCCAAGCGCCAAGACGGCGTAGAAAGAGATCCACGCGGCTGACTCTTTGGCACTTGGAATGTGAGGTCGCTTGAAAATCATCAGCACATCGGCAATCAAAATACCGGTGATAACGACCATCGAAATGATCTCAAACAGTGCATAGGCAGACTCAGACATAATTCCTCAAGTCTAAATTGCCGATGCTGTTATGCGCCGACTAATTCACTAATGGCTGCCTCAAAGACTTCGTGATGCTGGTCAACGTCATCCCGTGTGGTGGTTGGGCACATCAGCGCCATGTTGTGAAAAGGCGTGAGCAAAATGCCCCGGTTGGCAAGGTAGAGATGCAAGAAGTCCTCAAGCTCGGCATCGGCCGACTCGAAGGCAGCCGTTCCGGTTATCGGGTATGGCTTTGCAAAACGGTATTCGGCTCGAGTGCCTAGCTGATTGATCGACCACGGCAATTCATACTTCGCAAAGAGCGCATTGACGCCAGTGGTGAAATAAGTTGCCAGATCAATCATCTTGTCAAAGGCAGATTCGGTTAGAACGTGCTCGAGAGTTGCTCGCATTGCCGCAACCGAGAGCGGGTTGCCGGCAAGAGTGCCGCCGACGCCACCCATGTCAACCAGGTCGAGGTCGGTGCGCGCCAAGACCTTTGCCGCGAACTCTGCGCTGAGGCCATAGGTTCCTGTCGGAATTCCCCCGGCAATTGCCTTGCCAATTACGAACACGTCTGGCTCGAGGTTGTCGCGCTTGGTCATGCCGCCATAGCCAGCCGAGAAGGTATGAGTCTCATCGATGATTAGAAGGGTGTCGTATTTGCGAGTCAGCTCGCGCACGCCTTGCAAATAGCCAGGCTCTGGCAAAACGATTCCGATGTTGGTTAGTGCGGGTTCCATTAGCACTGCCGCAACGTCTCCGCGTTTGAGTTGCCTCTCGAGACCTTCGAGATCGTTGAACTCGGCAACTCGTGAAGTCTCGGTGACATCAACCGGCGAACCCACATTGCCAGGTCGACTCATGCCTTCGCCGTCTGGGCCAACGACGATTAGCGCCTCGTCGACCGATCCGTGATAACAGTAAGCGTTAAACAAAATCTTCGGCTTGCCGGTGATTGCGCGAACCAATCGAATCGCCCAGCGGTTCGCGTCGGTTGCGGTTAGCGAGAAACTCCACTTGGCCATGCCGAAGCGTTCGCTCAAGTTGGCGGCCACCCACTCGGCATCCTCGGTTGGCAACATTGTGGTGAGGCCACCTTGCTCTTTGATTCGCTTCTCGATTGCGGCAACCACTACCGGGTTCGAGTGCCCAGCCATAGCGCCGGTGTCGCCAAGCGCAAAGTCGATGTATTCGTTGCCATCGATATCCCAGATTCGGTTGCCTAGCGCCCGGTCGAAGTAAACCGGAAACCCGCCAGCCTTCTTGTTCATCCAAGTCATTGGCACGCGACCGAATAGGTGGTCGGCTTTTTCGTAGGCGGCTAGCGACTTTGGGTTGCGCTTGGAAAAAGTTGCAAGTTCGCGCTGGTTTAGTTCGGCAAGACGATCGCGATTAATCACGGATGGCTCCTTGGGGTGGGTCCCCCGCCGCGGCATCTTTGCCCGACTACTGCCCGAATCCAAGAGGATATTCTGTTTCTATTTTTACACTTTTGTCGGCGTTTTCGACTTGCGTTCGAGGTATTAGCGAGTGTAATAATGGGGCTAGAAACGCCCGAGTGGTTTTGGGAAAAACGCTAGCTCGGACGTCTCTGCCATTAGTTCAATAGCTGAACAAGCCATAGAACCAATAGCGCTATTGCGTTGTTCGTTGATGCGATGGCAGTGAGAACATGGCTCGCTGTCATCCATCGGCGAATGATTTTGAAAATCTTCACGCAAATCCCCTCCTTTCGCTTCCCGGAGGAAGTCAACGGCGGCCAAGCAGTTGACCTCTCGAGAACCCAACCTCAGAGGTGATTCAGAAAAGATAAAAGACCAGCTCCTCGAATTGATGAGCGGGTCTTTTTCTGTGGGTAAGTTTCTGAATTTTCATGGCTGTGCAGTGCTAGCGTTTGGCCATGGCGATTATGAGAAATGCTTTGAGAATCCTTTTAGGCGCAGCTCTCCTATTCGCCGGAACCAGTCACCTCACCTTTGCGAGATATCAATTCGCGGCGCAGGTCCCATCCTGGCTTCCGTTAGACGTCGATTTCGTTGTGCTTGCCTCTGGCGCAGTCGAAATCGCGCTCGGAATTTCACTGATCCTGCTAAAGAAGTGGCGGCCACAGGTTGGCCTGATCACCGCATTGTTTTTCATCGCGGTATTTCCGGGCAACATCGCACAATTCATTGACCACAAGGATGCCTTCGGGTTGAACACCGATTTGGCGCGCGGCATCCGGTTGCTTTTTCAACCACTACTCGTGCTTTGGGCGATTTGGTGCACAAGAGCACTTTCGCTCTTTCGCGGACAATAAGTGCCCCCGTCAGGAATCGAACCCGAAAAGCGCAAGGCGCTTTGAGCCTTTGAAAGATGAGCACTAGGAAATACTTGTGCGGTGGGAGCGCCCTCGGCAGGAATCGAACCTGCGACCAAGAGATTAGAAGGCTCTTGCTCTATCCACTGAGCTACGAGGGCAACCTCTCAAGTTTAGACTTGCCCCATGACCCTGCGCACGCTTGCTAAGACCGACCTTCAGATCTCAAACCTTTGCCTCGGCGGCAATGTCTTCGGCTGGAGTGCCGATGAGCGCCAAAGCCACGACGTGCTAAATCTCTATGCCGAACTCGGCGGAAACTTCGTCGACACCGCTGACGTTTATAGCGAGTGGGGCGACGGGCACGTCGGTGGCGAGAGCGAATCGGTCATCGGCACCTGGCTCAAAGCTCGAGGCAATCGCGACGATGTCGTCATTGCCACCAAAGTTGCCAAGTTGAGCACTCGCCCAGGCCTCGATCACGCAAACATCATCTCCGCCTGCGACGATTCACTTCGCCGTCTGAAGACCGATCACATTGACCTCTATTACGCACACGAAGACGACGCCACTACCCCGCTCGAAGAGACCCTCGCGGCATTCACCGAGTTGCAGCAGGCAGGCAAGATTCGCTTCGCGGCAGCAAGCAACTACACCGGCGCCCGCCTGCTCGAGGCTGCGGCCATTTCAAAGCAGAATAACCTCACCGAATATGTCGCGCTGCAAAATCACTACAACCTCCTCGAGCGCGATGAGTATGAAAGCGACAGCGTTCCAGCCCTAAACGAACTTGGCATCGAGGGCATCCCGTTCTTCGGGCTTGCTCGAGGATTCCTGTCTGGCAAATACCGCGATGGCGTGACGGTTGAATCGGTTCGTGCCGGCGGCGTTACCAAATACACAAATGAACACGGATGGTCGGTGCTCGAGCGTCTCGACAAACTCGCCAACCACCACTCGACGAACCTCTCGGCGATTGCCCTAGCTTGGCTTCGTCAGCAGCCCACTGTGGCCGCCCCGATTGCAAGCGCCCGAACCGTGGAGCAACTTCGCGAGATCATGGTTACTGTCACCCTCAGCGCCGAAGAAATGGCTTTTCTAAC
>CANGGA010000107.1 GCA_947453285.1 Microbacteriaceae bacterium
GAACAACGCCTAATCGAACTCGGATCACCTCTTCCTGAGGTGGCAAAGCCGGTAGCGGCATATGTGCCCTCTGTGGTTTCCGGCAACCTGGTCTTCACTTCTGGTCAGCTGCCATTCAAGGATGGCGCCCTGATCGCAGCCGGCAAAGTGGGCGAGGCTGACGGTCTGCTAGACCCCGCCCTTGCCAAGACACTTGCTCGCCAGTGTGCGCTAAACGCGCTCGCGGCTATCAAGTTGGCAATCGGCGACCTCGACCGCGTAACCCGCATCGTGAAGGTCGTTGGTTTTGTTTCTTCGGTTCCGGAGTTCACCGGTCAGCCTGGCGTGATGAATGGCGCGAGCGAATTCTTGGTTGAAGTTTTCGGCGACAAGGGAGTGCACGCTCGCAGCGCAGTCGGCGTTCCATCGTTGCCACTTGATTCGGCAGTCGAAGTCGAGCTCATCGCCGAATTCGAATAGTTCTTAAAGAAAAAGTGCCTCGGTTCTCCGAGGCACTTTTTGTTTAACTTCAATTAGTCGCTCGCCCCAGCGCTGAGTTTTCCTGAGATCAAATCCATGACCGAGGTGTCAGCGAGAGTCGTGACGTCACCGATAGGTCGATCTTCTGCAACATCGCGAAGAAGTCGACGCATGATCTTTCCGCTTCGAGTCTTTGGCAGTTCTTTAACCACGATGATTGTGCGTGGTCGAGCAATCGGGCCAATCTCCTTCGAAACGTGATCGCGAAGAATCTTCGAAACGTCGGCGTCTGAGCCGGCGGCATCGAGTTGGTTCTGACGCAAGATCACGAACGCAACAACTGCTTGACCCGTAGTCTCGTCTTTAGCGCCGACCACTGCAGCTTCTGCAACATAGTGGTGAGAGACGAGAGCACTCTCGATCTCGGCGGTCGACAGACGGTGACCAGAAACGTTCATGACGTCGTCAACTCGACCGAGCAACCAGAGGTCGCCTTCTTCGTCCCACTTGGCGCCATCGCCTGCGAAATATTGACCCTCAAACTTTGACCAGTAGGTCTCTTTGAAGCGCTCTGGGTCTTTCCAGATTCCGCGAAGCATCGAAGGCCAAGGCTCGGTGAGAACAAGCAAGCCAGCGTGACCCCGACCGAGAACGTTGCCCTCGTCGTCGAGCACTTCGGCCTCGATGCCAGGCAATGGGTGCTGGGCAGAGCCTGGCTTGAGGGTTGTAATGCCAGGCAAAGGAGAGACCATGATTGCTCCGGTCTCGGTCTGCCACCAGGTATCCATGATTGGAGCGTGGCTGCCACCGATGTGCTTGCGGTACCACATCCATGCTTCTGGGTTGATTGGCTCGCCAACTGAACCGAGCACGCGAATGGTCTCGAGGTTGTATTCGTTTGGAATCTGGCTGCCGAGCTTCATGAACGATCGAATCGCGGTCGGCGCCGTGTAAAGAATGCTCACGCCATATTTCTGAACGATGCTCCACCAGCGACCCCAGTCTGGAGTCTCAGGTGTGCCTTCGTAGATGACTTGGCTTGCGCCATTCGCTAGTGGGCCATAAGCCACGTATGAGTGTCCGGTGATCCAACCGATGTCGGCGGTGCACCAATAGACGTCGCTGTCTGCGTGCAAGTCGAAAACGTTTTTGTGCGTGTATGCAGCCTGAGTCAGGTAGCCACCCGAGGTGTGCAGAATTCCCTTTGGCTTTCCGGTGGTGCCAGAGGTGTAAAGAATGAAGAGCGGGTGTTCTGCGTCAAATGGTTTTGCTTCGTGCTCGTCGCTCGCTTCACCAACGGCTTGGCTCCACTCGACGTCGCGGCCTTCGACCCAATCAACGTCTTGGTTGGTTCTGCGAACTACCAAAACATTTTTTACCGATGCACACTTGCCGGCACTTAGTGCTTCGTCGACTGCGGGCTTCAGTGCGCTCGCCTTGCCCTTGCGAAAACCACCGTCTGCGGTGATGACGAGTTTTGCTTCTGCGTCTTCGATGCGCGAGCTCAGCGATTCGGCGCTGAAGCCACCGAAGATAACGCTGTGAACGGCACCGATTCGAGCAACGGCCTGCATTGCAATGACTGCCTCCGGAATCATCGGCAGATAGATTGCAACGCGGTCTCCTGGCTTGATGCCGAGGTCGATCAGTGCATTGGCAGTCTTCTTTACCTGACGAGTTAGCTCGGCATAGGTGATTTCTTTGCTGTCGCCCGGCTCGCCCTCGAAGAAGATTGCGGTGCGGTCACCATTGCCAGCCTCGACGTGGCGGTCAAGGCAGTTATAAGAGATGTTTAGTTGGCCGTCGGCAAACCACTTTGCGAAGGGAGGGTTGCTCCAGTCGAGGGTTTGGGTGAATGGCTTGTGCCAGTGCAGCTTGCGAGCCTGTTTGGCCCAGAAGCCTAGTCGGTCGGTCTTGGCCTCTTCATAAAGTGATGGTTTAGCGATAGCTTGCTTGGCAAACTCGGCGCTCGGCGCAAAGTGGCGCTCTTCGTGAAGCAGATTTTCGATCTCGTGATCGGCAGACATCTTTGTCCTCCAGCGTTGGAATTCCCTGTTCGTCATACTGCCACATAAACACGAGGCGCCCGGATGCCAGCCGTTGGCGAATCAGGCAATTGGCTGAGAAATAGTGAAGATTTCGTGAAAATTGGGAATGAATGGGGCTAACCGAACCTTAAGATGAAGTGTTGGATTTAGTCCAACTTGCCATACGAATATGATTCCCCCAATCATGTATGGCCGGCGCCAGGTTCCCCCAACCTGGCGCCATCTACTTTTAATCCACAGATATGCGTCCAAGCCGCCTGGCCACGCGGGTTTCGGCAAGCCTAGGCAGATGTTCAACCAGCCTGAGCTTTTGCCGATTTCGCGACTGCTCGCCGAGACCGGGGCGACCGACATCGTGATTAACGGGCACGAACACGCCGCGCTATTGATCGGTGGCAAGTGGCGCTCGGTCGAGAGCGGTTTTGTCGACGAAACCTCGGTGGCCGCGGCGGCGAGGCTACTCATTTCGCTCGGTGGCCGGCAAATCGACCAGGCGCATCCGTGGGCGAACGTAGACATCGATGGCAAGTTGCGAGTGCATGCGATTTTGGCCTCGGCAATAAATTCGAAGACGCACATTTCGATTCGGGTTCACGCGGCACGCAGCGTTGCGCTTGAGCAGTTGGTGCAGGTCGGCATGGTTGCTCATTCGCAGGCAGCGACCTTGCGCAAAATTTTGGCTAGACGCGAGAGCTTCATAATCAGCGGTGCAGCCGGAGTTGGCAAAACCACCTTGCTCAGAGCATTGCTCTCAGAGGCGGCTGTCGAACGAGTTATCACTATCGAAGACGTTGCCGAATTGAATTTGAATTCCGCAACCTGTGTGCACCTAGTTAGTCGCAGTGCAAATGTCGAAGGCGCAGGCGAAGTTTCGATGCAGCAATTGCTAATCGAATCATTGCGCATGAGGCCAGATCGAATCGCGGTTGGTGAGATTCGCTCGGCAGAGCTGCTCACCTGGCTGCAGGCAATTAACACCGGTCACTGCGCTTCGGCAACCATCCATGCAAATTCAATCGACGAGGTAGCCGACCGAATGGTTGGCATTGCAATTGCCAGCGGCTTGTTAGCGAGCGATGTCGAGCGGCTCATCGCTCAATCGGTTGATTGGCTTATTCACATTTCTTCGCATGATGCCAAGCGTTCGATCGAGATTAGGCGCAACCGTGAACGATCGTGAGGCGCTTGCCCGCTTCAATTCGCTGTTGCGGGCAGGCCTAAGCATGCAGGCTGCAGAACGAGCAAGCGGTCTTGAAGAACTTGGCGTCGAGTCGGCGCGGGCCTTTGCATTCATAAAAGACCTTTGCCTTGTGGCCGGCGGTTCACCCTTCGAGGCGATGAAACGGCTGCAATTCACGCTCGTTGCCCAGAGCCGCGCAGAGGCAAAGATTCGCTTGGCTCTAGCCACACCACATGCAACGACAAGGCTCGTGCTCTGGCTGCCACTAGCCGCACTGTTTCTTGGTCAGGTTTCTGGCATCGGGTCAATCGAGGTCTTTTTCAA